>JAZSLR010000097.1:0-10993 GCA_045535475.1 Acutalibacteraceae bacterium
TAGGTATCTGTACCTGAAGATGCAACAACGTGGGTGGTAAATGTTGAGTTATTACCGCCGCCGTGCTCCGCCTGAATCATAAGGCAGGTGTCGAGAAGCTTTGCTTCACGGTCGGTAAAGGTCTTATCCGCCCTGATGGAGCGGAGAATGGACTGAGCCGTTCTGTGCTCGGGCTTCATGGGGTGGATATACATGCTCTTTTTGTAGTAATGCCTGCGCTTTACCTGGTACGCATAAACCATGATGGTGGGTATCTGGGCAATCAGATGGATGCACTGGCGCAGAACATTTTCGATGGAAGTGTCATCGGGATTGTTGTCGTATGAATAGAGAGCAAGCACCGAACGGGAAAGCTTGTTCATGATGTTGGGCGAGGGCGCTTTCATAATCATATCTTCGATGAAATCATCGGGAAGTTCACGGCAAACAGAAAGGATACGGCAGAAATTATCAAGCTTTTCTTTGGTGGGAAGCACGCCGAAAAGCAGAAGATAAACAACTTCCTCAAAGCCGAAACGGTCATCGGCAATGCAGGCGTTGACGATATCTTCCATATTGATGCCTCTAAAATAAAGATGACCCTCTCTGGGAAGCTTTTCACCGTCATCGATGAAGTAGCCTTCAACGGTACAAACATTTGTTATGCCTGCCATAACACCCGTTCCGTCTGAATTTCTCAGACCTCTTTTGACGTTGAAACGGTCAAAATCAGCGGTGTCAATGTGGTTATATTTGCGAATCTGATTGCATAAATTCTCTATATATTCTTTATCAACTCTTGATTCGATTGTGGACATATTCTCTACCTCCGTCCGTTAAGAAGTTATAATATTATATTCATCCATTCTATAATTAATTTATTATATATCAAATATTATATAAAAGTCAAGTAAATAAAAGTTGAGTAAACTTTTTACGGAAAGGAAGAATGAAATGCGCATAAATCTCATAATCTGCATAATTCTGGCGCTTGCGCTGATTATCTGCCCGGTTGCCGCTTTGGGAAGTGATGCTTCGCACAGTGAGGAGCTGCCCGAAACAACCGCAGAGCTGATTCAGACTGCTGATGAGAAAGAATATATTTCGGTTATGTCATCTTCAACGGGCAGAATCGAAAAGATAGGTATGAGGGAGTATATTGTCGGCTGTGTTGCGGCGGAAATGACTGCCGCTTATCATTCAGAAGCATTGAAGGCGCAGGCTGTTGCAAGCTATACATATGCAAAAAAGACCCGTGAGCAGAACGAAAAGCACAAAGATTCATCTCTCGGAAACGCGGATATATCGGACAGCTCCGAAACTCATCAGGGGTATTTGAATCAAAAAAGACGAAAAGAAAAATGGGAAGATAAATACGAGGAATACGAAGCTAAAATCACCGCTGCAGTTGATGAAGTGTTCGGGGATTATCTGATGTACGATGGTGAAACCGCACTTGCTGTCTATTATGCGATAAGTGCGGGTTCAACCCAGAGTGCAAAGACTCTGTGGGGCTCGGATATTCCTTATCTGATAAGCGTTGAAAGCCCCGGCGACAGACTGTCGCCCGACTATATGAGTACGGCGAAATTCAGCGAATCCGAGTTTAAAAAGCTTGCAAAAAAATGCGGTGCGAGCGTTAGCGGAGAGCCGGAAGAATGGCTCGGTTCGACTGAAAAAGCAGACAGCGGCTACACAACAAGCGTGACTCTCGGCGGCAGTACAATAAGCGCATCAAAAATAAGGGATGAGTTTGGATTAAGAAGCCTTTGCTTTGATATTGCCTACACCGGAGATGAGTTCGTTTTTACCTGCCGTGGTTACGGTCACGGAGTCGGAATGAGTCAGTACGGTGCGGATTATATGGCTCGTCAGGGCTTTTCGTGGAAAGAAATACTGAATCACTATTATCCCGGTACGGAAATAGTATAATTTCCCTTTTGGGGTAAACAATATGGTAAAAAATTGCGGAGGAAACAAATGAAAAAGGTTGTTATTACGGCAGACAGTGCGGCTGATATTCCGAGCAAAATCGCTGGAAAATACGGCATAGAAATTATGCCGATGCACGTTATTATCGGCTCGGAAGAGAAAAACGACGGTGTTGACATAACCGCACCCGAAATTTTTGATTATGTTGAAAAGACAGGCGAAATTCCGAAAACATCTGCCGTTTCTCCCGGAGAATATATCGACTTTTTCGGCAGATTCACGGCAGAAGGCAAGGCGGTTGTGCATCTTTCGTTTTGCTCTGAGCTGTCATCGACATTCCGCAACGCAAGGATTGCATCGGCAAGGCTTACCGATGTTTATCCTCTTGACACACGCTCCCTTGCAGGCGGGATTGCTCTGCTTGCACTCAAAGGGTGTGAAATGCGTGATGAGGGGCTGAGCGCGGAAGAGATATATTCCCGTCTGTCCGCCCTTGTTCCGAAAACAAGAGTGAGCTATATTCTCAATGATATCAATTATCTCAGATGCTCGGGAAGATGCTCTGCCGCCGCCGCATTCGGTGCAAATCTTCTTTCAATAAAGCCGTGCGCCGCAATGGTTGACGGCAAAATCGATGTTATTAAAAAATATCGGGGTAAAACACAAGCTGTCCGCCTGCAATATGCAGACGAACAGCTTAAATCGCTTGAAAATATTGATTATTCAGCCGCTTTTGTTTATCATTCGGGAGTGGATAAAGCCGAGCTTTCCGTTATAGCCGAAATGCTTGAAAATGCGGGCTTTGAGCAGGTTATAACCGCCTTTACGGGGTGTATGATAAGCCTGCACAGCGGAAGAAACGCTTTGGGAATTCACTTTCTTGAAAAATAATTATTTCTCAATGAAATCAAGTGTAATACCGCAGATTTCCTCTGCTCTGTTTTCGATGCACTGATGTCCGCCGCCCTCAACGATATAAGTTTCGGCATCGGGGAAGGCTTTATGCATCTGCTCTTTCATACCGTCGCTGATGATAAGGTCTTTGCTTGCCTGAACGATAAGAACGGGGCATTCAACCTTATCTGCATTTTCGAGGTCTGTTGCCTTGACGTTGAACATCATTTCGCAAAGGCCGCCGCCAAAGCCGTTGTACTGAACCGCATCGGTAACACCCGAAAGGTCATAATTCATAGTGAACTTCCAATCAACGGTTGCGGCGTAGACTATAAGTCTGACGAGAGGGGATATCATTGTGCCGTATTTAAAAAAGCCGTTCATAATGCTTTTCATAAATTTTGAGGTCATAAATTCTTTTCTGCCTTCGGGAAATTCGCTTTGCGGTGCGGGAGCATAGAGAAGAAGCCCTTCAACGGGATTTTCGATTGCGATGTTAACCGCAACTCCGCCGCCCATTGAGTGGCCTGCGACAATCCATTCATTCATCGGAGCGATGCTCTTCATCAGTTCGGTTATGATAATTTCACGGTCGATGGTTTCGATATCATCCGATTCTCTTGTGCTGAAACCGAAATTCGGAAGGTCTGCCATAACGCATTCGTAGCCTTCTTTTGCAAGAATCGGAGCCATATTGCGCCAGGCATATGTAGAGCAAAGGAAACCGTGAATAAACATTATTCTGCCCTTCATTTCACCTTCGGCAGGAACAACTCTGTAGTGAATGTCATAGTCACCGTATTTGAAGAATTTACTGTCCTCATACGGCATAAATTCATTTTCATCCGCAAAAGCAAAAAGAGAAAATGCGGAGAATGTGATTGCGATAACGCAAATAATGCTTATGATTCTTTTCATATTGATACCTCAAAGCAGGGATGAACCCATATCAATTATTTTTTCCAATACTATTGCAAGAACCGTAACCCACGCAAAGTTGATTGCGTAAGTAAAAATCAGAAGCGGAAGAGAAAATTTCTTCTTTTTAATCAGAAGGATAACCGATGCAACCGTATAGACGGCAACAACTATCACCGCAATGAAATAAAGTATTACGAAAACCGCGGCAATCTTATCTGCATACGGCTTGTCGGCGGTTATTCTTGAGATTATCAAAGAAATCAGCCACAGCGAAATGATACTCAAATCAACCGCAGAAAGAATATTAAGTGTTTTTTTCACTGTTCTGCTCCTTTAAACAAGATAGTTTTTAACAATTTCTTCTGCAAATCCGAACAGCATACTGCCTAATATAAATACCAGTCCGATAATCGGATACAGACTTAATATCAGGCTGATAATCGGGATAAGCTTCTTCTTTCGAATTACAATGTCAAGAATTGCAAAAAGAATGCCGACGGGCAAAACAAAGACGATGCAGAGAATAACGGGAATAACGAGCATTCCTATTGTTCCTGCAACAAAATATGTAAAGCCGAGGCAGCAGAGGCTTAAAACCCCGAAAGGGATTTTCTGAAGAATGGCTTTAATCTTCATTTTTACACCTTACCCGTACTGCCGAAACCGCCTGCACCTCTTTGCGTTTCGTCAAGCTCATCGGCTTCGACGGGTGTTATAAGCGAAACGGGCATAATAACAAGCTGTGCAATACGCTCGTCGGGATTGATTGTGTATGCTTCCTTAAGCTGATTGATAACACCTACGCAGATTTCGCCTCTGTAGTCGCTGTCAATTACTCCGACGGAATTGAGCAGACCGATGCCGTGCTTGATTGCAAGGCCGCTTCTTGCAAAAACAAAAGCGCCAAGCTCTGCCGAAGGCAACTCGATTGCGATGCCCGTGGGTATAACCGCTTTTTCACCGTCGCCGAGGGTTATCGGCTCGTCAATGCAGGCATAAAGGTCCATTCCGGCGCTGCCGGGAGTTGCCCTGAAAGGAATTTTTGCGTTTTCACGCAATTTTTTAATCTTGAATGTATCCATTATTTTGTCAGACTCTCCTTATATCTTTCTTCGGGAGGAGTCTTTTTGTGCGGGCAGGGGATGGGTTCGATTATTTTCACTGCAGGTTCCGCCCATCTTACTGCATTAATAATTATTTTCTGAACATATTCGTTATGGAAAGTGGGGTTGCTTTCGTGGCCCGGCTGGAAATAGAAAATTTTGCCGAGACCTCTGTTCCAGCAGCATCCCGAACGGAAAACCTCGCCGCCCGAGAACCATCCGAGGAAAACAATTTCGTCGGGTTTGGGAATATCGAACTGCTCGCCGTACATTTCTTCAACGGCAAGGCTGAAGTGTGCGGGGATACCCTTTGCGATGGGATGAGTGGGATTGATGTTCCAGATTCTCTCTCTGTCGCCGTCTCTCCAGCGAAGATTGCAGGTTGTGCCCATAAGTGCTTTGAAAATCTTTGAATGGTGACCCGAATGAAGAACAACAAGTCCCATACCCGCAAGAACACGTTTATGTATTTTTTCAACGAGCTTATCGGGAACCTTATCGTGCGCCATATGGCCCCACCAGATGAGAACATCCGTTGATTCGAGAACTTCATCGGAAAGTCCGCAGCGACGCTGTGCAAGGGTAGCGGTGCGCACATTGAAATCCTCCTGAGATGAAAGGAAATTCTTTAAGCATCCGTGAATGCCTGCAGGATATACACCTGCAACTTCATTGCTTGTTTTTTCGTGAACGCCTTCGTTCCAAACGGTAACATTAATCATTGTCTGTTCTCCTTTTATCTTAATTTTTTCATTATTTCCTGTGATGCGGCAACGATTTTTGCGGCGGTCGGTTTGGTAATCAAATCCATTTCGCCCATAAATTCAATGTAGTCGCCGTCGAAGCGGTGCTTGAAGCGGTAAAGACCGAAAAGCGGATTGTTCTCATCAATAACGCCTGCAACGCCTCTGAAATCATAGATTCTGCATCCCGCCTCTATCGACCACTTAATCATTTCCCATTGCATCAGATAATTCGGCATAACTTTTCTGTTGGAGTTTGATGATGCCCCGTAGAAATACCAGAGCTTGTCGCCCCATAGCACCGAAATTGCGCCAGCAATGGGTTCGCCTTCATAGTATGCGAGATAGAGCCTTGCTTTGTCGCCGAAGCAGTCAAGAATTTTTGCGAAATACTCCGCGGAGCGAAGCTCAAAGCCGTCTCTTTCGCAGGTTTCCTTCATCAGTGAATAGAAAACATCCGCTTTCTCACTGCCGTGAATCCTGATTTCAACATTATTTTTTATTGCAATGCGGATTTTTCTGCGGTGGTCAGAATGGAATGCCGCAAAAACTTCATCCTCTGTTCTTCCGTTGAGGTGAATTCTGATAACATATCTGCACTGAAAATCCTCAAAGTTTATTGTACGTTCCTTGAATCTGAAGCCCTGTGAAAGCGCAATAGCACGGTATTCTTCGTTGTCAACGGGAACATCTTTATCAATTTTTAATTCATAGGCATTATATTTTTTGCCTTCCTGCTTTGCTGCTTCAACAAGCGCGGAGAAGGTTTCCTTATCGTTGAAATCACAAACCGGACCTCTCGGGGCATACATCATATGATAAGGCAGCTTTGAAATTTTTCGCAGGAGCACACCCATAGTGCCCGTTATGTTGCCGCTGTCATTTCTGCAGATGATGCCGAACCATTTCCAGTCATCCTTAACCTTTGCCCAGAGCGAGGTCTGGAGAAAATGGCCGTTTTCGTGCGACTCAACAAACGCATCAAATTGAGCGGCATTCTTTATATCGATAATCTGTGTTTTCACATTATATCCTCTCAGTCTGTATATAGATAATTGCATTATACTCCAATATTTACCGAAATGCAATAGTTGCCGGCTTCATTTGCACAGTCTATTTTGTGCAGATAAACGGAGAATTTTGCATAAAAATAAAAAACTTGAATTTAGGACTTGAAATTTTTGCAGAAAAAAGCGATAATATATAAAACCTGAAACGAAAGGATGATATTTTTGGAAGCGATACTTAATTTTGACCTCGCTATTTTCGAATTCTTCAAAGATTTCGTCAGAATGGATTGGCTTAACCCGATTATGAAGATTATAACCACCCTCGGCGACGAAGGCATCTTCTTCATTGCTCTCGGACTGGTTATGCTTTTCTTCAAGAAAACAAGAAAGGCAGGCCTTGTCTGCCTTGGCTCACTTCTCGTTATGACTCTTCTCAACAACGAGCTTATCAAACCCATTATGGAAAGACCCCGCCCCTATAACCTCACCATTCTCCCCGAAGCCGCACAGAAGGCATTCACCGAATACGGCAAAGAATTTGACTGGGTTGGTCTTTTCGGCAAGGTTGACTGGAATATTGACAGATTCCCCGGTTTTGCAGAAAAATGGAATGCAGGCTATGAATGGCCCGCAATTGTTGACTATATGTCATCAAAGTCACTCTCATTCCCCTCGGGTCACACCTCATCGGCATTCACATTCGCGATGGCACTTGCACTTGTTCTCAAAAATAAGGGGGCATCAATCGCCGCATTCATCTTCGCATTCCTTATGGGTGTTTCAAGAATTTATGTAGGCGTTCATTATCCCACAGACGTTATCGTCGGCGCATTCGTAGGCATTCTTTATGCTGTTATCGGCTATTTCATCTTTGCAAAGCTTTATGATGTTGTTTACCCCAAAATCGAAGAAGCAATCGCAAAAATGAAGGCAAAGAAAGCAAAATAAAAATGAGAACAGCTGAAGGTCTTGACGACTTTCAGCTGTTGTTATATAAATAATTCGGAAAAATTTAATTTTTTTTGATTTAGGTATTGATTTTTTTGAAAAGATATGATACTATACTTTGGCAATCGGAACTCAAGCCGACTGCCAAAGTGAATATGCGCTGTTAGCTCAGCCGGATAGAGTGTTTGGCTACGAACCAAAAGGTCAGGGGTTCGAATCCCTTACAGCGCGCCATCTCGAGTGTTCATAACGGATTCAAGTTGTGAACACTCGATTTTTTATTTCAATTTTATTTTGAGCAGGTGTTACGCCTGCTCTTTTTGTTTGCTACGGACAGTTTTTATGCCGGGATATTCTTTGAGATATATTCAACCGCAACTCCCTGTCTTGTGTCGGCTCGGTAATATTCCCATTCGCTTTCGGTCAGCGGTATTTCGAGATAGCCTACAAATCGGTAGTAAATTACAATTCTCTGCGTTCTGTGCTTTCCCGTTCCCTGTGTTTCGTAAATAACGATTTTGTCTATCAGTTCTTTGAGCAGCGGCGCTGTCAGGGTTTCCATCTGCATAAACTTTCTCACGGCTGATATGAATTGCTCCTTGCCTTTCTGCATTGCACCGAGATTGCTCAGCTGCTCACGGTATTGCTGAATCTTTGTTTTGAGTTCAAGCCTTTCGCTTTCATATTTGTGAGATAACTGCATAAACCATTCGTCGGTTACCTTGCCAGAAACATTATCTTCATAAAGCCTTTCATACAACCTCGCAACATCTTCATTTCTTGCGATTGCTCTGTCAAGCTCTTTCTGAACCTGTTTCTTTTCTGCAACAAGATCTTCGTTTGTCTTCTCGGCAAGCATATCAGCAAATGCCTCTTCGTCATATTCAAGAAACTTCGCAAGCCGTTTGAGTTCAAGCATCACAACCTGCTCTATCGCATCTGCACGGACATAATGCCTTGCATCGCAGGTGCCTCTTGTGTCTTTCTTGTAGTTGGAACAACTGAAAAACTTGATATCTTTGTTACGGGGATTCACGTGATGCCACAGTTTGTGACCGCAATCCGAACAGTAAAGCAAATCGCTGAATATGCTTTTCTCCCCGTTCTCGGGTTTGGGTGCTCTCCGTTTGGTGTTTTTTATAGATTTCTGAACCAGCTCAAAAGTTTCACGGTCAACTATCGGCTCGTGAACATCTTTAAAAATCACCCAGTTTTCTTTTGGATTTGCCAATCTCCGCTTGTCTTTGAACGAACGGGAATATGTCTTGAAGTTGATAACGTCTCTGCAGTATTCCTGACTTTCAAGGATTCTTCCGACTGTTGTTGCCATCCATTTGCACGGGTCAGCAGGTTTTCTTCCGCTTTGCCTGATGCCTTTTTCTATCATATATGATGTAGGTACCAAAACTTTTTCTTCGTGCAATATCCTTGCAATCGTTTCGTTGCCTTTACCCTCGAGACTCATTTGAAATATCCGTTTCACAACAGCAGCCGCTTCAGGGTCAATTATCCATTTTTTCGGATTGTCGGGAGATTCGATATATCCGTAAGGCGGTTTTGAAAGCGGTTCGCCCGAATTACCTCTTATTCGGTATGATGAGCGTACTTTTCTGCTGATGTCCCTTGCATAAAGCTCGTTGATTACATTTCTTATCGGTGCAAATTCGTTGTCACCGTCTGCACTGTCAACTCCGTCATTTATTGCAATGAATCGGACATTTTTCTGCGGAAAGTAATTGTCGGTATAGTAGCCGACTTCAAGATAGTTTCTGCCCAGACGGGACATATCTTTTACAATTATCGTTGAGACATATCCAAGTTCAATATCCTCAATCATCTGCTGAAATGCGGGACGGTTGAAGTTCGTTCCCGTATATCCGTCATCTACATAAACTCTAGGATTCTGAAATCCGTTGTCCTTTGCGTACTTCTGCAATAACTTTTTCTGATTAACCACCGAATTACTGTCGCCTTCGGTACCGTCATCACGGGATAAACGGCAGTAAAGTGCGGTAAAACCTTGTTCTTTTTTATCCTTCGACTGCATAGTCCTCCTTTCCGGCAGTCAAACACACATTGTTCGTTTCAAGTATATCTTCATCTGTGTTTACTGTCAAAGGTATGAAATCACTTCTGATAATTCTTTTGACTTTATCATGGAACGTTGCCTGCTTGCTTTTTATGTCATACGGAACAAAACGGGATTCAACCGTATATCTGACACCGTTGATTGTATATTCGTTTGCGCCGCTCGATACGGACTTGATAATTGCAATGTTGTATGCTTTTTTCATTTTGTAATATCCTTCTTTCTTTGATGTTTGTCGTAAAATTCAAGTGCTTTGAAAATATGTTCTTCCTTTTCTTTCGGGGTTGAAAATTTGCTGAGAAATTTATCATATTTATCGGAGTTCAGTTTCAGAAATTCTTTCTGATTCGGCTTTGCTGTTGTCATGATTTTAAAAATCATATCCATATCAAGACGGTGAATCTGCGAAAGCTGTTTCATTTTCTGCGCCTGCGATAACGACGGAGTACAGTCCTCACTTTGTATTGTTTCGAGCAGATTTTTCTGTTCTTCTTCGGTAAGATATGAGATTTCAACGGCGGGTGTAAATGCAATTTTTCCTTTATCAACCATATCCGAAAGCTCGGGGATAAGATGAGTGAGTCGGATGTATCTTTGAACCTGTCTGCCGCTTTCTGACTGTGAGATAAATTCGGCACTTTTCAACTTGTCGACAAGTTGTCGCGAAGTTGATTTGCCCTGATGCGATATGGCATCCATTTTCATTTTGAATGCCTTTGCTTTTTCGCTCGGCGGGATATTCTCACGTTGCAGGTTGCAGTCAACAACCGCAATCGTTGCGGTATCTCTGTCGATGGCATAAATTAAAGCAGGTACCGTTTTCAGCCCTGCTTTCTTTGCTGCACGGAGTCTTCTGTGACCCGAAACAACCTCATATTCATCTTCTGTGTTTTCCTTTGGTCTGACAATTAACGGGTTTATGATTCCGTTTTGCTGTATGCTTTCGATGAGCATATTCATTTCATCGTTATCGGGTACGCTGAACGGGTGTCCCTCAAACTGATGAAGCTTTTCAATGGGTATATTTACTGTTGATTCTGACATTAAATATTCCTTTCTATTCAATATTCTGTTCCTGCTTTTTGTAAGCGAAACGGTTGTTTTGAGCCGTCAATTTCTTCGCTTCTTCAAGACGTTTGAGAACAAACGGCTTTTGGTTTTCTTTATGCTCCATAGCTTGGGTTACTATGTATCGTATTTCTTCAAGCTCACGGAGTTCGCATTGATGGGTGAATAGGTTTGCGGTTAATGATTTCTGATGTTCCGTTAATGCAGATATTTGAGATTTAATTGAATTTATTGCACTCGGTTTGCATTCAGGATTTGCTTTCATATATCGAACGGCAGTTTGGTATTTCTCGATTTCGGATTCGT
>JAZSLR010000076.1:0-12345 GCA_045535475.1 Acutalibacteraceae bacterium
TCAATGAAAAGGCTCAGAAGTTTACTCAGGACGTTCTCAACCACATGAGAGAAAGACTCTCTGACTATCAGGAACAGTACGGCGACCTCTACAACCTCGAAGCAACTCCCGCCGAGTCAACCTCATACCGTCTTGCAAAGCACGATGTGAAGAGATATCCCGGCATTATCACAGCTTCCGACGGCACACCTTACTACACCAACAGCTCACACCTTCCCGTTGGTTACACCGCCGATGTATTCGAAGCACTCGATATGCAGGATGAGCTTCATACCCTTTACACATCCGGTACTGTTTTCCACGCATTCCTCGGCGAAAAGCTTCCCGACTGGAAGTCAGCCGCAAATCTCGTAAGAAAGATTGCAGAAAACTACAGACTTCCTTACTACTCAATTTCACCCACATATTCCGTATGTAAGAACCACGGCTATATCGCAGGCGAGCATTTCACTTGCCCCGAGTGCGGTGAAAATGCAGAGGTTTACAGCCGTATCACAGGTTATTACAGACCCGTTCAGAACTGGAACGACGGCAAGACTCAGGAATATAAAGAGCGTAAGGTTTACGATATGGCAAGCTCCGATATCAGCAAGCACGGTACTGTTAATGCTCCTGCCGCGGTTGCCGAAGCTCCCGCTGTTGAAGAAGCTGCTGTACTTGCAGACGGTCTTTATCTCTTCAAGACAAGCACTTGCCCCAACTGTAAGATTGCCCTTTCACTTCTCGACAAAGCAGGCATTTCGGTTAACGAAATTATGGCTTATGAGAATGAAGACCTTGCAATCAAGCTCGGCGTAAGACAGGCTCCCACACTTGTTGCAGTTGTTGACGGTGCGGCTGGAAAATATTCGGGCGTTGCCGAAATCAAGAAATTCATTGAAGCTGCAAAGGACGCAGCTATCTGAGGAAGATTTTAATGTATGATATTATCATAATCGGAGCGGGGCCTGCGGGACTTACCGCAGCGCTCTATGCTCTCAGAGCAGATAAATCTGTTCTTGTGCTCGAAAAAGGTACATTCGGCGGTCAAATAACTTATTCACCGCAGATTGAGAATTACCCCGGTTTTGCAAAGATGAGCGGCAACGAATTTGCCGAAAAGCTTATTGATCAGGTTCTCTCTCAGGGTGCGGAAATCGAAATGGAAACCGTGACCGAAATCCGTGATAACGGTGCAACAAAAACCGTTCTGACGGAAGAGGGCGAGCACGAAGCAAAGGCAGTTATTATTGCAACCGGCGTAAAGCACAGACAGATCGGCTTGCCCAACGAAAATGAGCTTGTCGGTGAGGGGATTTCCTACTGCGCTGTTTGTGACGGTGCGTTCTTCAAGGGACAGACCGTTGCTGTGCTCGGCGGCGGAAACTCCGCTTTGCAGGAAGCTGTTCTTCTTTCCGAAGGCTGTGAAAAGGTTTATGTTATCCAGAATCTCGATTATTTCACGGGCGAAGCACGTCTTGTTGAAAAGCTTAAAGAGAAGGATAACGTTGAGTTCATTATGGGCACGGTTATTTCCGAGCTCATCGGCGACAAAACTCTTGAAAGGCTGAAGCTTGTCAAGGAGTCCGATAAATCCGTAAGCGAACTCAAGGTCAACGGACTTTTTGTTGCAATCGGTCTTATTCCCAATAACGGTGCATTTGCCGATATTGCAGGTCTTGATGACTGGGGTTATATCGATTCCGATGAAAGCTGTATAACAAAAACCGCAGGTGTTTTTGTTGCAGGCGACTGCCGTAAAAAGCAGATAAGACAGATTACAACCGCAACCGCAGACGGCTCCGTTGCCGCACTTGCCGCTTGCAGATATATTGATTCAATGTAAATTTATAATTCGGCGGAGGATTTCTTCCGCCGAATATTTTTAAATATACACTATATAATTATAGCATTGGAGGTGTGAAGATGAAAACAAACATAAAAATTGCGGTTGTCGGCTTGATTGCGGTTATTGTTGCAATAGCCGTTGTTGCTTCCATACTCGGAAAGCCCGTTCAGGTGATTATTGACCCCGGTCACGGCGGCAGAGATGTCGGTGCAGAATATAACGGCAGATACGAAAAAGACGATAACCTTGATCTTGCATTGCTTGTTAATGATAAACTCCTTGAAATGGGAATTGAATCCGCAATGACGAGGAATAAGGATAAACAAATAAGCCTTGAAAACCGATGTAAGATTGCCAACTTCAAAAAAGCGGATTTGTTTGTTTCGCTTCACAGAAACAGTGCCGAAGGTGCAAAGGGTGTTGAAATCTGGATAAGCAGCGATGAACCTGAACCTGATTCAAACCTTGCAGATAACATTCTGACGGCTCTCGACAAAGTCGGCATATCACAAAACAGGGGAGTCAAATCGGGCTACGCAAGAGGTGAAGGAAATTATTACGTCAACAGCCATACGGATATGCCGTCGTGCCTTGTGGAGCTTGGATTCATAAACAGCGAAACCGATGACAAACTTTTTGATGAAAACATTGAAGCATACGCTCAGGCAATCGCCGAGGCAATTGCAAAATCTCTGCCCGAAGACTAAGTTTTCTGTTGACTTTATTTTTATATTGTGTTATTATTTTACTATCAATTATGTGGAGGTTTAGTGTAATGGAACACATCAAGACACTTGAAACACGCAATCTTTGCGAAAGCGCTAAGAACGGCGGCTGCGGCGAATGCCAGACATCCTGCCAGTCAGCTTGCAAGACCAGCTGCGGTATCGCTAACCAGCAGTGCGAAAACACAAAGGAAAGCAAGTAATTGCAAAGCATAAAATGCTGCCGTAAGGCGGCATTTTTTATAGGAGATATTTATGATACATCAGTATAAATTAAACGGCTATAATATTGTTCTCGACATCTGTTCGGGTTCTGTTCATGTTGTTGACGAAGTTGCTTATGACATTATTTCGATGTTTGAAGATAACAACCGTGAAGATATTGTAAATTCAATTGCTGAAAAATACGCTCAGAGAGATGATATTATCGAATCGGATATTGCAGAATGCTATGAGCAGGTTAATTCTCTCAAAGAAAGCGGAAAGCTTTTTGCCCCCGAAACCTTTGAACCGATGGCAGGTCATCTCAAAGCGAAGACAGCGGGTGTTGTAAAAGCGTTATGTTTGCATATTGCACACACCTGCAATCTTAACTGCTCGTATTGCTTTGCAAGCCAGGGCAAATATCACGGTGAGCGCGCTCTTATGAGCTTCAAGGTCGGCAAGCAGGCTCTTGATTTTCTTGTAGCGAATTCGGGTACACGCCGTAACCTAGAGGTTGACTTCTTCGGCGGCGAGCCTCTGATGAATTTCGATGTTGTTAAAAAACTTGTTGAATATGCAAGAAGCATCGAAAAAGAGCAAAATAAAAATTTCCGTTTTACACTTACCACAAACGGTGTTCTTATTGATGACGATGTTATCGATTTTGCTAACCGTGAAATGAGCAATGTTGTTCTCAGCCTTGACGGCAGAAAAGAAATTCACGACCGTTTCCGTGTTGATTATGCAGGAAACGGAAGCTGGGAAAAGATTGTTCCCAAATTTCAGAAGCTTGTTGAAGCAAGAGGCGGAAAAGATTATTATATGCGCGGTACTTTTACTCACGCAAATCCCGATTTTCTTAATGATATTCAGCAGATGCTTGACCTCGGTTTTTCGGAGCTGAGTATGGAGCCCGTTGTCTGTGCACCGGGTGACCCGTCTGAGCTTACCGAAGAGGATAAAACGATTGTTCTCGACCAGTACGAAAAGCTTGCAAAGCTTATGCTTGAACGTGACGAAGATGGAAAACCTTTCACATTCTATCATTATATGATTGACCTTACCGGCGGACCTTGCATTTATAAGCGCATCTCGGGATGCGGCTCAGGCACGGAATATATGGCTGTAACACCCACGGGTGAGCTTTATCCCTGCCACCAGTTTGTCGGTGAAGAGAAATTCAAGCTTGGCGATATCTGGAACGGTGTATCAAACACCGATATTCAGAATGAATTTATGGAATGTAATGTTTATTCACGTCCCGAATGCCGTGACTGTTGGGCAAAGCTTTATTGCTCGGGCGGATGTGCCGCAAACGCATATCACTCAACCGGAAGTGTAAAGGGCGTTTATAAATACGGATGTGATTTATTCCGCAAGAGAATGGAATGCGCAATAATGGTTGCTGTTGCCCGTGCTTTCAGAGGATAATTTTATGAATACTCCAATTTATGATTTTGCAAAAGAATATGCACAATCTGAATCCGTCAGACTTCATATGCCGGGTCATAAAGGCAAAAAATTACTCGGCATTGAGCATCTTGATATTACCGAAATCAGCGGTGCGGACAGTCTTTATGAAGCCGATGGTATTATCAAAGAGAGCGAAGAAAACGCAAGCAGGCTTTTCGGATGTAAAACATATTATTCAACCGAAGGTTCTTCTCTGTGTATCCGTGCGATGCTTTATCTTGCGGTTTTATATGCAAAAAAACAAGGCATAAAACCTTTGATTCTGGCAGGCAGAAATGCTCACAGAACATTCATCAGTGCGGCTGCGTTGCTTGATTTTGATGTTGAATGGTTATATCCTTCGGCTGATAATTCTTATCTTTCCTGCAATATTAATTCGGATACGCTTGAAAAGACGCTGAATTCAATGGTTGAAAAACCCGTTGCGGTTTACATAACAAATCCCGATTATCTCGGGAACTGCGTTGATATCAAATCAATTTCGTCAGTATGTAAAAATCACGGGATTCTTTTAATTGTTGATAATGCTCACGGGGCATATCTCAGATTTCTTCCCGAGTCGATACATCCCGTTGATTTGGGTGCAGATATCTGTTGTGACTCCGCACATAAAACTTTACCGGTTTTAACAGGCGGAGCATATCTTCATATCTCCGATTCCGCACCTTCATTTTTGTCGGATCGGGCTAAAAATGCGCTCGCAATGTTTGGCTCAACAAGTCCGTCTTATATTATCTTACAGTCGCTTGACCTTGCAAATAAATATATTTTCGAAGGCTATTCCGAAAAGCTTGAGTCGTATATTTCAATAATATCAAAATTTAAAAAAGAACTTATTTACCACGGTTATACTTTCATAGGTGATGAACCGCTGAAGCTTACTTTTGATATAAAAAAATACGGATATACGGGTTATGAATTCTCACAGACTCTTTTGAAAAAAAATATTGTTTGTGAATTCAGCGACCCCGATTATGTTGTTCTTATGTTAACTCCCGAAATCGGTGCGGATAAAATCGAAATATTGAAAAACATTCTCGTTTCAATCCCTTCCAAAAAAGCGATAAACGACAGACCTCCGTTCTTTTCAAAAGCTGAAAAGGTTCTTTCTGTAAAAGATGCCTCATTCTCTGATTCTGAAACAATTCGTGTTTCCGAAAGCATCGGCAGAGTGCTTGCGGTATCCGATGTCGGCTGTCCTCCTGCCGTACCCGTTCTTATCAGCGGAGAACGTATTGATAAAAATGCGATTGAATGCTTTCAATATTACGGCATAAAGCACTGCACGGTTGTAAAATAAAATGTAACATCTTCGTCTTTGCTATTGTAACAATGAAAATTATTTGCTATAATTAAAAGGTAAAATATTCCGAAGGGAGATTTTGTAATGAAAAAAACTCAATGGTATAAAAATGCAGTGTGTTATCAGATATGGCCGCGCTCATTCTGTGACGGCAACGGCGATGGCATCGGCGACCTTGAAGGTGTTCTCTCAAAGCTTGATTACCTCAAGGACCTCGGTATAACCTGCATCTGGTTTTCACCCCTTTATTGCTCACCCAATGCAGACTTCGGCTATGATATTTCGGATTATAAAAACATTTCTCCCGATTACGGTAACAATGAACTTTTCAAGAAAGTTCTTGATGAAGCTCACGCAAGAGGTATGAAGGTCATTATGGACCTTGTTGTTAACCATTCATCGGATGAACACGAATGGTTCAAGAAAGGCATCGATAAAAACAGTAAATATCATGATTATTATTACTGGCGTGACGGCAAAGGCAAAAAGCTCCCCAATAACTGGTCATCGCTCTTTGAAGGCAAAGCTTGGGAATATAATGAAGAAAACGGTCAGTATTATCTCCATCTTTTCTCAAAGAAACAGCCTGACCTCAATATGGATAATCCTGCTGTCCGTGACGAAGTCAAGGATATTATGAAATTCTGGCTTGATATGGGTGTTGACGGCTTCCGTGAGGATGTTATCACTTTTGTTTCAAAGCGTGACGGTCTTCCTGCAGGCTTCCCCATTCCTCAGGCTTGCGGTATGGAGCATTACGCAGACGGCCCCCATATTCACGAATATCTCACCGAATTCCGTCAGGTACTCAATAAGTATGACTTCTTTGTAGTCGGTGAAGCTCCGATGATGACCGTCAAAAAAGCGCTTAAATATATCAAGGAAGGTCCCGACCAGGAGCTTGATATGATGTTCCATTTCAAGCATATGGAAGCTGACTGCATTTTCATGGATTGCCTTTGCATTGGATTCAGTCTTAAAAGACTTAAGAAAGCTTTTTCAACATGGCAGACGGGTCTTTACGGCAAGGGATGGAATGCTCTTTATATGGAAAATCACGACCATCCCAGAATTATCAATCGTTTTGGCAGTGAGAAATACAGAACTGAAAGTGCAAAGACAATTGCAAATTCATATATGCTTCAGCAAGGCACTCCTTTTATTTATCAGGGTCAGGAAATCGGTATGGTTAATATAGACCTTCCCAATGTTGAAGATTATCAGGATGTTTTTGCTGTTAATAATTATAAAACCCTTCGTCTTTTAGGCTTCTCTGAGGAGAACACAATCAAGCGACTCAAGACCTCAAGCCGCGGCAACGCAAGAACTCCTGTTCAGTGGGATGACAGCGAGAATGCAGGCTTCACAACCGGTACTCCCTGGATGCCCGTTAATCCCAAATATAAAGACGGAATCAATGCCAAGGCAGAAATGGCAAACCCCGATTCAATTTATAACCACTACAAGGAGCTTATTAAATTCCGCAAGGAAACACCCGTTGTTACTTACGGCGTTTATAAAGAGTATTACAAATCAAGCAAGGATATTTATGTTTTCGAGCGTACATACGAAGGTAAACGTTTGCTTGTAATCTGCTCATATTCCGATAAGGCTGTTGTTTTCAAGGCTCCCGAAGGATATGACCTCAGCAAAGGCAAGGTTATGCTCTGCAGCTATAAAGATAACCCCGTCACAAACAACGGATTCACAACCAGACCTTACGAAACAAGAGTATATTATTTTGAATAATAAAATTGCCTCTGATTTTTCAGAGGCGATTTTATTAAACGGCAAGGATGTGTTACGGTGAGAAAACAGTTAAATTCTTTTCTCGGCAAAACTGTGGAAATTAAGATTGACAGACCAATCGGCTATATTCATTGCAAGGATAACTACAGCATAGTTTATCCTGTTAATTACGGCTTTATTCCTGAGGTTATTGCAGATGACGGCGAAGAGCTTGATGTCTACCTTCTCGGCGTAAATAAGCCTGTTGATGAATATACGGCAAAAATAATTGCTGTTATTCACCGTTATAATGATGTTGAAGATAAACTTGTTGCTGCTCCTGAAGAAATGAAATTTACTGTTGAGGAAATTAAAAAAGCTGTTCATTTTCAGGAACAGTATTTTGAAACGGAAGTTGAAGTGATAGAATGAAACATATTATTTTTAAACCGATTGACTCGAAAGAATTTCCTGCATTTGCAAAATGGTCTGTGAAATCATATGCGAACCATCTGATAAAATCAGGCGACGAAAAATTCAAATTGAAGGCAATGAAAGAAGCGAGAGCTGAATTCAAGGATATTTTTCCTGACGGTGCAAACACAAAAGACAATTATTTGTATATTGTCTGTAATGAAGATGGTAAAAAAATAGGAGTTATCGGGTATCAAAAAAGTCCTTTTGAGCAAAATTCGGCATTTATTATTGAAAATGTTATTAAAGAAGAATATAGGGGCATGGGATACGGAAAAAGTGCATTTATTAAACTGCAGCAAGATGCTTATGAAAAAGGGTTTGAAAAAATGGTACTTAATGTTTTTAAACATACTCCGATTTCTTATGCGATGTATGAAAAAAACGGATTTAAAGTTGTCGAAGATTATGGCGGCAGTGTCATAATGGAAAAAGTATTTGGTGAAACAAAATGAAAAATATAATTGAAGTAATTAACCAATATTCCAAAACGTATTCCGACCCTCCTGAAAGAGAACGAATCGCAAGCAGGGGAATAGTTATAAATAATAATAAAATCCTGCTTTCTTATGAAAAAAACACCGATGTTTATATGTCACCCGGCGGCGGACTTGAAAACAGCGAAACGCTTGAAGAGTGCTGTGTAAGAGAGCTTAAGGAAGAAACGGGATATCTTGTCAATCCATTGAAACATTTTTTGATTATCAATGAGTATTGCTTCGAAACGATGTATGTCAGCAATTATTTTATTTGTGATATTGCAGGCGAATCGGAGCAGTCATTGACAGATATTGAAGTTGAGCACGGCATAACTCCCGTTTGGATTGAAATTGAAAATGCACTTGAAATCTTCGGCAGTTATGCATCAAAACGAGAAGATATTGCAAGCCTGTATCTCAGGGAATTTACCGTAATTAACAAATATCTCGAAATAAATAATGATTATATTTTTTTACAGAGGACTTGACTGCGTGCGTATGCAAAACATTGAGAAAATTATTTCTACCATTATCCGATAATTGCCGACTTTTAATTCTTATTTCTTACAAATATTTATCGATTATAAACGCTGTTTTATCACACTTTTCCAAAAAAATTATAATATATAAGTAATGGTTGAAACTTCTTTTCGATTATGATAATATATTTGTAATTTGGCAGAGAAAGGTATATATGATGGTTTGTAATACTATTTTAGATGCAATGGGTAACACTCCGATTATCAGACTTCAGCATATGACGGGGCCCGATGATGCGGAGATTCTTGTTAAATTTGAAGGACTTAATATCGGCGGTTCAGTTAAAACGCGTACTGCTTTGAATATGATTCTTGATGCAGAGGAAAAAGGTCTTATCGGCCCCGAAACCGTCATTGTTGAACCCACAAGCGGCAATCAGGGAATCGGTCTTGCGCTTGTCGGTGCGGTCAAGGGATATAAGGTAAAAATCATTATGCCTGATTCCGTAAGCGAAGAACGCCTTAAGCTTGTTCAACATTACGGCGCTGAGGTTATTCTTGTTCACGATGCAGGCAATATCGGTCTTTGCATTGAAGAATGTCTTAACATCGCTTTAAAAATGAAAGCCGAGAATCCCAATGTTTTCGTTCCTCAGCAGTTTGAAAATCCCGCAAACCCCGAGGTTCAGCGCAGAGGAACGGGCAGAGAAATTCTTGAACAGGTTAATGCACCTATCCACGGCTTTTGCTCGGGAATCGGTACCGGCGGAACAATAACCGGCATCGGAGAAACTCTTAAGTTGGCAAATCCCGATATGACAATCTGGGCTGTTGAACCCGAAAACGCCGCCATTCTTTCGGGCGGTTCAATCGGCACGCATATTCAGATGGGAATCGGCGACGGACTTATCCCTGCGATTCTTAATCAGGAAATTTATGATGATGTATGCATCGTAAAGGATGAAGAGGCGCTTCAGACCTCAAAGGATTTAGCGGCAAAAGAGGGCATTATGTGCGGTATCAGCAGCGGCACAAATGTTGCTGCGGCGCTCAGACTTGCAAAGAAACTCGGTAAGGGCAAGACGGTTGTAACCGTTCTCCCCGATACGGCGGAAAGATATTTCTCAACACCGCTTTTTGATTGATAATAAATTTACGGCATTTAAGGCGGCTTAATTCAAGCCGCCATTGTTTTTTGTGAACGCAAAAGCCTTCTCCTTGAGGAGAAGGTGTCGGCACAGCCGACGGATGAGGTGTATTTTTATTTTTAATCAAAAAAATCTCATAAAAATAAAAAAACACTTGATTTTTTATGACTTGTCATATATAATATATAAGCATTTGATTTGCAGATACGGAGAGTTGTCCGAGCTGGTCGAAGGAGCACGATTGGAAATCGTGTAACGGGCTATAACCTGTTCGAGGGTTCGAATCCCTTGCTCTCCGCCAGAACCCCATAGAAGTAATAGCTTCTGTGGGGTTTTTCTTATGCTTTCAGCTACCGCAAAGTATACCCAAAACCCACTTTCGACGACGAAAAGACGACGGCAGACCGAGCATAAATATCCCCATGGTCGTAAAGAATATCCGTCACCGTCGGCTTTTGATGTTTAATAGTGGATTTTTCGATGTAGGTATGATATAATAGTAAAAATGATATTATATATTGGTGATAAAAATGACAAAAGCTGATTACTTGAAACAAATTGACGAAGTAATTGAAAACGGTAAATATAAAGCAAACTTTCAATCGCTCGCTCACCATAAAATTCCTGATTGGTTTACTGAAAGAAAGTTCGGTATTTTCATTCATTGGGGAATTTATAGTGTTCCTGCTTATGGCAATGAATGGTATTCACGGGCCATGTATGATCCGAACTGCCATGAGTTTAAATATCACGTCAAGACTTATGGTAATCAAAAGGATTTCGGATATAAAGATTTTATTCCGATGTTTAAAGCTGAAAAATTCAATGCGGATGAATGGATTGATTTGTTCAAGGAATCGGGAGCGAAATATATTATGCCTGTTGCCGAGCATCACGACGGCTTTGCAATGTACGAAACCGAATTTAACCGTTGGAATTCCGTCGATATGGGACCGTGCAGAAATGTTGTTGGTGAGCTGAAAGCAGCATGCGATAAAAATGATTTAGTGTTTTGTGCGTCTACTCACAGAGCCGAGCATTATTTCTTTATGAATATGGGCAAAACATTTGACAGTGATGTCAACGATGAAAAATATGCTGATTTTTACGGTCCTGCTTATTACTGTAAGGAACTGCATTCAGGTGACCTTCACGCCACCACTGCCGATACTTATACAATCGGTGCAAGCAAAGAGTGGCTTGAAGATTGGCTTGTCCGTACCTGCGAAATCATTGATAAATATCAGCCTCAAATCTTATATTTTGACTGGTGGATTCATAATCATTCATTTAAGTCCTATCTTAAAAAGCTTGCTGCATATTATTACAACAGAGCCGATGAATGGGGAAAAGAAGTTACGATTAACTATAAGCACGAAGCGTTCCCTCCGACTGTTGCAACCTACGATGTTGAAAGAGGAGCATTGACGGGCATATCTCCCGCACCCTGGCAAACCGATACAGCCATCGGCAAAAGTTCCTGGGGATATATAAAAGATAATAATTTTAAAAACGCTCGTCAGATTATCTGCGATTTGATTGATATAGTCAGCAAAAACGGAAACCTTCTTCTGAACATCGGTCCTAAATCTGACGGCACAATTACCGCCGAAGAAACACAGGTGCTTAAAGATATCGGTAAATGGCTATCGGTTAACGGTGAAGGTATTTACGGCACTACTTTCTGGAAAACATTCGGTGAGGGAGAAGTAAATGCCGAAGAAGGATATTTTAAAGATTATAATGAAAAGGCATTTACAAGCAAGGACTTCAGATTCACTTATAAAAACAGTTATATCTATGCATTCCAGATGAGACCTGATGGTAAGGATGTCGAAATCAAGACGCTGGCAAAACGCAGTCGCCACGATATTCTCATCAAAAACGTTTCTCTTCTCGGTTGCGAAAAGGCTATTGAATTTGAAAGAACAGAATCGTCTCTTAAAATAAAATCAAACGAAATGCTTACTTCTGATTTACCTGTTTGCTTTAAAATTGAAATTGAATAATTATTTAACGAACGAGAGTGGTTCTTATATAAAATGAGGATATAGAAAAATAAACAGATTGTAATTTATTAAACTAAATAATAAACGATTAAGTGCAATGGGATATAAAATCCTGTTGCACTTTAATGTTTGTAAAGGAGGTTTTCAATGAAACAAACAACACTTGAAGATTTATATTATGGCAACATAAACCCTAATGAAATAAGCTTTGTGAGGGGTTCTGAATACGGTAAATGCTTTGATAAAGTAATGGAGTTGTCAAAGTCTGTATGCAGTCAGTTGACCGAAGAATACATAAATAAGATGAATGAACTTGAATCAGCCTACACCCGAATACTGTCCGAAACAGAACGAGAGTATTTCATATCCGGCTTCAAACTCGGTTCTAAAATAATAACCGAAGTCTACAACGGTAGAAGCACAACCTTCCGTGAAACATAAATATCCAAGCAATCAAAAACTCTGTTGAACAACGCTATATCGTGTAACGCAAGT
>JAZSLR010000037.1:0-5664 GCA_045535475.1 Acutalibacteraceae bacterium
CTGATTTTTCTAAACTTTGGAATGAGGATTACAACCATTCAAATGAGCCTTGTCATAACATCACCCATTATTTTAACATTTTGGGCCTCGCTCACCGAACACAGTACTGGACTCGTAAAGTTCAGAAAGAAGCATACAGAACAGGTGCATACGGTTTCTGCGGTAATGAAGATGTAGGTCAGCTTTCTGCGTGGTATGTTCTGTCAAGCCTGGGATTTGCTCAGGTTTGCATCGGTCAACAGAATTATCATATTAATACTCCCTTGTTTAAGAAAGCGACTGTTAAATTAAATAAAAATTATCATTCTTGCATAAATGCCGATACATTTACCGTGGTTTGTGACAAAGACCCTCTTGAATACCCTTATATCAAAAAGGTTGAGTTTAACGGAAATTTGATAAAAAGACCGTATTTGTCGTATTTTGAAATTACATCCGGCGGCACTTTAAAGTTTGAACTTTCAAAAGAGCCTGTTACGGATTGTTTTTAATAGCAAAAAATTTGCAGAGAATAAACTATAAATAAAAATTTGGTGGTGTATATAATGAAACTCAACTTCAACGAATCCAACGGAAACTATGAAATTATTCATAACGGTTTTTCGTGGGTAAGTGACGGCAGAAAAGCATATATAACCGTTCGTCAAAAGAACAATAAGGGAAAATATATCAGCAAAGATTGTTCTTTGCGATCTGCACGCAAAAAACAAACGGAAACATCCGAAAACAAAACAGTTACCGTTTATTCGGATTTTGTTGCATTCGGCAAGAAGCTTCCGTTTAGTCTTATATGTACCGCTGAAATTATAAATGAAAATACAGTTGAGTTTTCTTTGAAGGCTGAAAATGAAACAGGTTATGACATTGAGGCTGTGTATTTTCCTGCACCTTTCAATTCAAAACGCAAAGGTAAGAATTCATATCACGTTGACCCGATGCGTCAAGGGTTTATTCTGCCTGACGGTCAGATAAAACACATCATACCCATGATTGGCTATACACACATCAAACGCCCGATCAACTCGGGAGACGTGTATATGCCCGTGTGGGGCAGAGTTTGCGATAACCGCTCTTTTACCGCCATTGTTGAAACACCGTATGATGCTTCAATGTATTCCTCTTTCGGAAACCACGGTGCGTTTATCAACTCTGTATACTGGCTTTCGTCTCTCGGAAAGCTGTCCTACGAAAGAAAAATCCGTTTTATATTCCACGAAAACGGCGATTACAACACCGTTGCAAAGGATTACCGAAATTATCTGATTGAAAACAATCAGCTTGTTACAATCGATGAGAAAATCGCTGAAAATCCGAACATAAAAAATATTATCGGCGCACCTGTTCTTCATCACAAAATCTTCTCTAAAATCAATGAGAAATCGCAGTTCTATAATAAAAACGGCTCTAACGAAATTCTTTGTGCCACATTCTATGAAAGAGCCGAACAAATCAAAAAGCTGAAATCACTCGGTCTTGAGAAACTGTATATTCATACCGACGGCTGGGGTAAGGACGGTTATGACAATAACCACCCCTATATTCTTCCGCCTTGCGAGCAAGCAGGCGGATGGGACGGATTTAAAGAATTCTCCCGTGTCAGCCGTGAACTCGGTTATGTTTTTGCACTTCACGACCAATACAGAGATTACTATTATGACAGCCCCGTTTTTGACAAAAACAAAGCCGCAGCAAACATTGACGGCTCAAATCCTTACTGTTCAATCTGGGACGGCGGCGAGCACACTTATCTTTGTTCGTGCTTCGCTCTTGATGCCGTTAAGAAAACCTATGCGGAGCTTGAAGAGAACGGCGTAGACGTTCAGGGTGCATATCTTGATGTTTTTTCAATTATGCCCGGTGACGAGTGCTTCCATAAAGACCACAGAATCACAAGAGAAGAAAGTATGAAACTGCGGGGAGAATGCTTCGATTACCTTAACGGAAAAGGCTTTGTAATGTCATCGGAAGAACCCGGAATGCAGATGCTCAATCATCTTGCACTTGTTCATCACGGACCGCACGCACTCATTCCGCAGGAAAACGGCAAAGCTGTCGGAATCCCCGTTCCTCTCGGCAACCTTGTTTATCACGACTGCATAATGGTACCCTGGAACTGGTTCAATAACTGGGGTATTCCAAAGGGCGATGACGGCGATTTATACGGTGCACTCAATGCAGGTATGCCGTACATTCATCCCTACGGCAACGAGCTGCGTAAAATAGGTACGGACAACCGAACCGCCGATGTTGAAATGATGAGCGACGAAGAACTGAAAAAGGAATTGAAACGCATTGAACCTCTTTGCAAACTTCAGGCAAAGCTTTACAACAAAGAAATGGTGAAGCATGAATTTCTCGGAAACTACCGCAAACAAAAAGCTACATATTCCGACGGCACATCGGTTATAATCGACCTTGATAATAACACTTATGAAATAACAGAATAATCCGATAAACAAGAATTTGTAGGGATGATTAGGCTCCTTTGGCAAAGGAGCCTAATCTTGAAAAAAGTCTCACTTATATTATAATGATTTTTTGAAATTAATTAAAAATACGGTGACAAAAATTTCAAATTTGTCACCGCATTTCTTTTACTTGTGAATTAAATCAGTAATTACAATCTCCTTTGCTCTTTGCTGAATATTGGTCATTTTCTGCACCCATTCCCATTGGTCATATTCTTATAATTCTTCGGTTATACTTTCAGCTTTTAAGAAACGGTTATCGAAAGGTAGCCGTGTTTCTTTTTAAATTTGGAAGAAGGACTTGAAGGACGAGCGGTACAGAGCAACATTGCTGTTTGGTTATTTTTTTGATATTGTTTCTTTTCTTAATATTTCGCCGTTGCTGTCAGTAAAAACAACTTCAATTCTGTCATCATTAAAAACATATCCGCAGCCTGCAAAATATACAGGTTTTCGTTTTTTTATTGTGCTGCCGATTACAACGGGGCAAACGCTACCGTTGTTATTCCAATCGCTGTTTTCGGGGTAATAAATATTAAGTTCGTGAGCGTGACCGCAAATCATAATTTCGGGCTTTACATTCTCCCTGAGAAGCTCAGACCATTCGGCAAAAATATCCTGCTCAATATCAAACGGAGGACTGTATCTGTGAACAAAGGCATTGTGGGAGATAACAAGCTTATGCTTAACTCCCTCTGCTTCATATTCATTCTCTTTGTCTTTAATTTTATTCTTAAGAAATTCTGTCTGACGTTCCCTGAAAACATGGCAGGCAACGGTGAAACCGTATTCAGGGTGGTCATCGTTCTTGTCTTCACCGCAATCAAGAAGAACTCCCCATATATTTCCGAGGCGGAAACTGTAATATGTATTACCGAGATGCGTAGGAGTATAATCAGCAAACCTCTCGGCAAAATTCCCCCTTAAATCATGGTTACCTCTTGAGAAGACGGTGGGTTTTTCACCTTTAGTTAAACGAGAACATATTTCATATATGTTCATAAATTTTGAGGGATTACTGCTGTCTTCAATAACATCACCGTTCAGAATCAGAAAATCGATGTTGCCGAATGTTTCGGCAGCTTTTATCGGCTCGCTGACATTGTTATGAGCATCGGCAATGTGATAAGCCCTGATATTGTTTTCGGGTACGGGATAAAATTTATATGTTTTTTCAAGCACATCTTTTGTTTTTGAAAAATATGCTTTTCTTATGATAATCGGGCGGATGCAGACTGTATATTCTTTGGCATTATCAAGTACATCAGCAGGCACTTCAACCTTGTGTATCTTATTTCTCGAACACATAATGCCGTTTGATTCATCATAATAACATTTATCGCCAACCTTAACAAAGAAAAAGCAAGCTTTTTCACAAGGCATCATAATCTGATAATATTTATCCACCGCAAAAACCGCAGGATTATGTTTGAAATACTTGTTCATATAAGATTCTCCTTCCGATTACGCTTTTGCATATTCAGAAAGCAATGTATGATCATTCATCGGCTTACAGCAAATTTCTGTTCTGACAGATGACCATTTGCGTTCAATTTCTGCGGCTGAATCGTTATTTATATCAACAACATTGTCCGGGTTATCCGAGCCCATCATAAACCACTGGCTTGTTTCTCCCTTGGCACAATGTCCTTTGTAGGTCCATGTCTGCCAGTTATATGAACATTCATTAAAGAGCTTCAATATGTATTCCCAGGTTGCAGTTCCCCTGCAAGGAGAAAATTCACCGACAAGCACAGGTACGTCGAATTTTTTGCTTGCGTGGTGCAGGGTAACATCTTTAAAGCTTTCGTTTGAATCATCATAAAGGTGATACTGATACATCACATTTTCCCATCCTCGCTCTGACGGATGCGGTATGTCATCGGGTGTCCAGATTGCCTCAAGTGTTATGATATGATCGGGGTCGTTTGCCCTGACTGCATCGTAAAGCAAAGAATAAACATCGTGATACTTGCTGTTGACTTTATCCTCGCCTTCGTAATCGCACATCGGTTCATTCATCAGGTCATAGGCAGCAACCGTTCCGTTACCTGCAAAATGACGGGCAATTTCGCTCCATAATTCACAGGCAAGCGAACGAAAATGAGCACCATCTTCGGTTTCATCATAAAGTCTGCAATGGTTCACACGGCAGCTGTGGTGGGCGATGCTCTGATGACCCGGCACACCGTGCATATCAAGAATAACATACATTCCTCTTTTTTCGCATTCATCAACAACCCAGTCAAGGCGTGAAAAATCAATTTCGCCGTTTTCTTTGCGCTTCCATGTGCCCGAATCATGCGTCTGGAAATTACGGTACCAGAACGGTACACGCACGCAGGTGAAGCCGAGCGACTGAAGATAGTCAAGGTCATATTCGGTGATATAGTTATCTTCGCGGATTTTTATAAGTCGATCGGCTTCCTCTTTGCCGAAACGTCTTTCAAGCGTGGTTACGATATCCCATTGAGCTTCTCCGCCTTTGAAAAATCCTTGCCATAATTCATCGAGTAACCATCCGCCGAGATTTGTTCCGCGCAGAAATACTTGCTTTCCCTCGGCATTGATAATTCTTTCGCCTTCACAATGCAGCATACTTAGGCTCATACTGTATCCTCCTTTTAATAATAATTTCAAATTTCGTTTTCAAAGCATTCCTTTAATTGCGTGGGTTCAGACGTCGTTCTGCTTATTGCCAAGCTGATAGAATGCTACTGCGGAAGCGGCAGCAACATTCAGCGAATCAACGCCGTGATACATTGGTATTTTTACGGTAAAATCGCATTCGGATATGGTTTGATCAGAAAGTCCGTAGCCCTCTGTTCCCATAATGACGGCGAGCTTCTTTTCATTTGTCAGCACGGGGTCATTGACAGAAAGAGAATTATCCTTAAGTGCCATAGCTACCGTTTTGAACCCGAGGGCCTTAATTTCATCAAGACTGTCGTCGGTTAAAAACGTCCACTCAATCTGAAACACGGTGCCCATACTGACTCTTGCAGCACGTCTGTACAGAGGATCGGAACATCCGGGAGTGAGGATTACCGCATCCATTCCAAGTGCCGCAGCCGAGCGGATTATGGCACCCACATTGGTCGGGTTCATAACCTTATCCAGTATAACTATTCTTCTTTTGTTTTCACAGATTTCTCTTACGTCGGGCAGAGGTTTTCGTTTCATGGCACACAGCATG
>JAZSLR010000094.1:0-4165 GCA_045535475.1 Acutalibacteraceae bacterium
GTTCAGAGCGGCGGTGCAGATAACCCCAGACCTGTGAAGCTTCGCAGAAAGCCCTCAACAGGTCAGTGGTTCTTGGTTGAAATCCAATGCCTTTCGGATATCCGTGTGCCCGTAGAAGAAGACCCCTGGGCATAAAATAAAACAAAGGAGATATTACACTATGAAAAAATTACTTGCAGTTCTTCTCGCACTTGCAATGTTGTTTTCTTTTGCCGCTTGCGGCGATGATACTCCCGAAAAACCCGACAACACAAAAGCACCCTCAGGCAATTCGGATGCAGCCATTGAAGCATCTCTCTTTACCGTTGATTTTGGTGGCGACTGGATAAACATTGAGGATGACTTCAAGAACGAAGAAGAATACTCCAAAGCTGTTCTTCAGATTCTCGACCCCGAAGATAACGAATATTACTTAGTTGAGGCAACAATCAGCGTTGAAATTGACGAGCCCTACGATTTCCGTGAGGACCTTGTATATTACGGCTTTAATCAGTATGAATACAAGGAAAACAACGCTTATGAAACCGTGAAAGTCGGCGGTGTTGACCTTCTTAAGTATGACGACGGTGACGACACACTCGTTTATTTCAACCGTGTTGAAAACGCAAACGCATCGGTTTATGTTGAATTCGACGCAACCGACATCAACGACAGCCGTATTCAGGCTCTCCTTGACGGCATAACCTTCAAGCTTGAGGATATCGGTAATGAAGACGGTCCTTGGGAGTGGGAAGGCGAAATATTCTCAGCAGATGCTGCAAGCGTAAATGCGGGTTCGTTTACCGTTACATCAACATTCGTTCCCTTTGAAGCACCCGTTACAACCTTTGAAACCTTTGACCATTCCGTTGCCTCAATCGGTGACAGAGTATATGTTCTTGTTGACGGCGTACTCAGCGAATGTCACTATGACGGTGCAGTGCTTGCTTTTGTTGAAAAAATCGACCTTCCCGAAGACGATTACGACAGAATTAAAGCAACTGCTGACGGCACACTCTGGGTAAGCGGCGGACTTAACGACATTCTCTGCATCAAAGACGGCAAAATCGTTGCAACCTATGAAGATATCGATGATCTTGCAATTCATCCGTCAGGTGCTTGGGGCGTTAATTATTTTACATCAAATGAATGTGCGATTGTTACCTTCAGCGGCAATACATACTCTTCAACACCCGTTGTATTCAAAGAAGCGGGTACAATAATGAATCTTTGCGTTGATGAAAACAATATTTATGTCTGCGCAAATGCCGCAGATGACAGCGGTCACAAGGTATTCATTTACAACAAAGACGGTGTTCTTCAGAAAACCCTCTGCGATGCCGAAGGTGAAGGACTCGGCAGCGTTACTTTTGTTACACAGACATCAAACGGTTATATAGCCTTTGACGGCAATATGAGAGATGTTCTTCTGTGGGATAACAACGGTACATTTATTTCCGAAATCTCTGACGGCGACCTGTTCTCCACAAATTACCCGTGGTTCTGTGATTCTGCAGTTCTTGACGACGGAAGCATTATTACAATTATGACAGATGAACGCGAAGACCGTTCGGCAACCGAGCTTTTAGCGTTCTTTGTCAAAGGATTTTGATGTTAATGGATAAGTTAAAAAGAATTATCGGCATATTACTGATTTTGTGTTTCACGGTTGCTTTTACCTCTTGCGGAGAAGATTCTCCGCAGGAGGTTACTCCAAATGAAACTACACAGACTGCCGAAGATGAAATAAGCGAAGAAATAACCGTTCTTTCACTCAACAAAGAATATATTTCTCATTATGAATGGTATGAAGATTATCCCGAAATGCTTGTAAGAAGCGAATATACGGATGTCACCCTTGATAAATCAACGGAGAAAAAATATCCGCATCTTGCCAAAGCTCTCACGGAAACTTCCCTGATGAGAAAAAGAACAATGGAAGAAGAAAAGGATAATTTCATTGTTACTGCTACCGAAGAATTTTTGAATGACAGCGAAGCTTTTTCAACCTATGTTTCAACTCTTGATGTTCAGGTACGCCGTGCCGACAGCGTTGCCGTCAGTATTGTTGAAGATTACAATTCGGAAACTGACAGAGCATTCAACTGCCTTAATTACGACACAGAAAGCGGAAAACTGCTTGCTCTTTCCGATGTTGTAACGGATATTGCAAAGCTCCCCGCAATCGTTGAAAAAGAAGTTACAAGCCGTATTTTTCAAGGTGACTCCGATGTTGAAACCGCCATTCCCGATTATTTCAAAAACACTCCGGAAGAAGATATCACGTGGGTGCTTGAATATAACGGCATAACCTTTTATTTCAGACCGGGTGCTGTTGCTCCCACAAATTTCGGTATTCAGATTGCAACAGTGACCTTTGCAGAGCATCCCGATTTGTTCAAAGAAAAATATACCGCCGTGCCGAACGCATATACGGTAAGCTTGCCTTTGTCAGTACCGTTCTATACCGATTTGACAGACGATGGCAGAAGCGAAGAGCTTGTTGTTTCGGGCAACTACGATCCTGACGACAGATTCTATTACACACTCGGCGTTTATTCTGAAAGTTCAGACTATGAGGTTGATTGGTTTTCCTATGACATGAATCCGTATTATGTCAAAACCGCAGACGGCGACAGCTTCCTCTATGTATTCAGCGAGGAAAGCGAAGAGGAAGACCGCCAGATGATTCTGTGCGTATTCAGCCTCAAAAACGGTGAAATCAAACAGGTCAGAGAAACGGATATGGGATTGCTTTACAGAGGTAATAATGTTTTTGCCTTGCCGACTGACCCCGATAATCTTCTGCTTTCTGTCTATGATGGTGCGACGGATTCTGTTTTCTTCGCAGATGAAAACGGTATTCCGATGAAAACCGCAAGCTGAACTTTGCCCGAATTACCTTTTTAATTTGCAAAACATACAACGGAAAATCAACATCCGAAATATAAATAGTAATTTGTGGCATTTGTCTTAACGAGCAATGGATTTGTACGTTCAAATCCGAAATTCAGGGATTTTTACCCCTGATACCCCACAGAAGAATACAGTATAAAAAGATAAAATCAGGTGCAGCTGAAATTAATTTCCGTTGCACCTGATTTTAATTTTAGGATGTGTTTATACCGTAAAAATCAGCTCGTGATTAACAATTTCTCTTGCCCGTGCTTCAAGGTTATTCATACGGGCAACCCACTCCATTTGGTCATCTGCTTTGAGCTGTTCTGTTATACCCTCAGCAACCTTCATCTGTTCTACCAGCCGAGAGAACATATCTGCCGCTTGTTTATCAACCTCTGCAAGATGAGTCCACAATGTACCGTTCATAAGCATAATGTTAAACTGAACTCGTTTATGTTTCATAAGATAATCTTTGCGTTTCATTCCCCATACACCCAGTGGCTTGTTTGCCTCGGCTGGTAATGTAATGTTCGGTATTTTATAATCTCCAACAATTCTATATGTACCGCCATTTTGTTCAAATGATGATTTATTCATAACCGTACCTTCCTTTCATTCAGCGACAAATGTGTCGAGTGTAAACTTTGCCCCAAGCCGAAAGCCTGAAATAAAGCTATCGGCTATGCTGACTGTCAGAAAATCATTGTATGTATTTGTGTAAGCTACGAACAAATCTTTTTCTTCACCGCTTAACCTTGAATTTAGTGCTTCTTCTTTTTCTGTAAGAGAGTTTAACTTTTTCTTTAAATCACTTTTAAACTGCAAACAGCACTCCTGCGGTTCAATGTTGCCATAATAAAAGTCTTCAATAAAACCAGACATTTTGTAAACCTCCGTAATAGATTAATAATCCATACAATTCAATCATTCCGACTGTCTACAAAAGCCGAAGGGAGGCAACTTCCTTATGAAGTGCCTCCCTTTGCGTGTCTTTTCTTTTTCTGGAGGTACCACCCGGATTTGAACCGGGGAATCAGAGTTTTGCAGACTCGTGCCTTACCACTTGGCTATGGTACCGTACAATATTAAATTATGCTTTTCAGCATTAATTTATGCTAAAAAAATGGAGCGGATGACGAGGCTCGAACTCGCTACCTCCACCTTGGCAAGGTGGCGCTCTACCAGATGAGCTACATCCGCAACTGTTGGTGCCTCCGGCCGGAATCGAACCAGCGACACGTGGATTTTCAGTCCACTGCTCTACCAACTGAGCTACAGAGGCATA
>JAZSLR010000121.1:0-9701 GCA_045535475.1 Acutalibacteraceae bacterium
AGTCGGCGATAAGATGGCGGGCCGTCACGGCAACAAGGGTGTTGTTTCAAGAATTCTTCCTCAGGAAGATATGCCCTTCCTTCCCGACGGTACTCCTCTTGATATCGTTCTTAACCCCCTCGGCGTTCCCTCCCGAATGAACATCGGTCAGGTTCTCGAGGTTCACCTCGGCTTTGCTGCAAGAAATCTCGGCATCAACGTTATGACTCCCGTATTTGACGGCGCACACGAAGATGATATTACCGAAGCATTCAAGGAAGCAAACCGCGTTGCAATGGAAAAGGCAGAGAAAGAAGCTGCGGCAAAGGGTGTTGAATTCGATCCCTCAAAGGTTCCTCAGCTCCGCCTTGACTGTAAGTCAATTCTTACCGACGGACGCACGGGCAGACAGTTCGATAACCCCGTAACGGTCGGTGTTATGTATTACCTCAAGCTTCACCATCTGGTTGACGATAAGATTCACGCACGTTCAACAGGTCCTTACTCACTTGTTACTCAGCAGCCTCTGGGCGGTAAAGCTCAGTTCGGCGGTCAGCGTTTCGGTGAAATGGAAGTATGGGCACTTGAAGCTTACGGTGCAGCTTATACTCTTCAGGAAATCCTCACCGTCAAGTCTGACGACGTTGTGGGCAGAGTCAAGACATATGAAGCAATCGTTAAGGGTAACAATGTTCCCACTCCCGGTGTTCCCGAATCGTTCAAGGTTCTTGTCAAGGAGCTCCAGGCGCTTGCTCTCGATGTCAGAGTTCTTGACGAAAACAATGAAGAAATCGACTTGCGCCAGTCATTTGATAATGACGATGTCGGCTTTGTTCCCGATGACAAGGTGTTCCAGCAGGTCAACGATGCCGAAAACAGCGACGAATTTATGATCGACAAAGACAGCGAAGACAATGATATCTTTATCAGAGGCTTCGAAAATGATGACGATTATGGTATGTCGGACGATATGGGTGTCGAAGACTTCGGCTTTGACTTTGAAACCTCGGAGGACGATTATGAATAATCGCCGATTCCATAATATTAACGGAAGGGGCATCGCTTAATGGAAAATATTGAATCCAACAGCAATCTTACTTTTGAATCCATAAAAATCGGTCTTGCATCTCCCGACCAGATCAGAGAATGGTCATACGGCGAGGTAAAAAAGCCCGAAACAATAAATTACAGAACTCTCAAACCTGAAAAGGAAGGTCTTTTCTGCGAAAAGATTTTCGGACCACAGAAGGACTGGGAGTGCCACTGCGGAAAGTATAAGAGAATCCGCTATAAGGGCAAGGTCTGCGAACGTTGCGGCGTTGAAATCACAAGAGCAAAGGTTCGTCGTGAAAGAATGGGCCATATCGAGCTTGCAACACCCGTTTCGCACATCTGGTATTTCAAGGGTATTCCCTCAAGAATGGGTCTTATTCTTGATATCTCGCCCAGAGACCTTGAAAAGGTTCTCTATTTCGCAAAGCACATTGTTATCGATCCTGGCGACACACCGCTCGAGAAGTATCAGACTCTTGACGAGAAAGATTACGAAGAGTACAGACTCCGTTATGAAGATGACTTCAAGGCCGGTATGGGCGCTGAAGCAATCAAAGAGCTTCTTGCTGAAATCGACCTTGACGCTCTCTCTGAAGAGCTTAAAGAGGAAATGGATTCCGCTTCGGGTCAGAAGAAAGCAAAGGCTCTCAAGCGTCTTGAAGTTGTAGAAGCATTCAGACAGTCGGGCAACAGACCCGAATGGATGATTCTTGATGTTATCCCCGTTATTCCTCCCGAAATCAGACCTATGGTTCAGCTGGAAGGCGGCAGATTCGCAACATCAGACCTTAACGACCTTTATAGACGTGTTATCAACAGAAACAACCGTCTTGCAAAGCTTATAGAACTCGGCTCCCCCGAAATCATTATCAGAAACGAAAAGAGAATGCTCCAGGAAGCTGTTGACGCTCTTATCGACAACGGCAGAAGAGGCAGACCCGTAACAGGTCCCAACAACAGAGCTCTCAAGTCACTTTCCGATATGCTTAAGGGTAAGCAGGGTCGATTCAGACAGAACCTTCTCGGTAAGCGTGTTGACTACTCGGGCCGTTCGGTTATCGTTGTCGGTCCCGAACTCAAGCTTTACCAGTGCGGTCTTCCCAAGGAAATGGCTCTCGAGCTCTTCAAACCCTTCGTAATGAAGAGACTTGTTGAAACAGAGGTTGCAGGCAACGTCAAGTCTGCACGTAAGATGGTTGAGCGTTCAAATCCCTGCGTATGGGATGCGCTTGAAGTTGTTATCAAGGATCACCCCGTTATGCTTAACCGTGCTCCCACTCTTCACAGACTCGGTATTCAGGCTTTCGAACCCGTTCTTGTTGAAGGCAGAGCAATCAGACTTCATCCCCTCGTATGTACAGCTTTCAACGCTGACTTCGACGGCGACCAGATGGCTGTTCACGTTCCTCTTTCGGCAGAGGCTCAGGCTGAAGCAAGATTCCTTATGCTTGCTGCCAACAACCTTCTCAAGCCTTCGGACGGACGTCCCGTTGCAGTTCCCACACAGGATATGATTCTGGGTTCATATTATCTTACAATGGTTAACGATAATAATCCCGAAAATTCGGATTATAACCCCGATGATCCCTGCGAACCCGGCGCAGCTGTTGAGGCAAAGGATGAAAACGGCAACGTTATTCTTGACGAAAACGGCGAAAGAATCCTTGTTTATAAAACATTTACAAGTGTTGACGAAGCTATGATGGCTTATGACGAAGGCGATATCGGTCTTCACGTCAACATCAAAATCCGTATGTCCAAGGAAATTGACGGCAAGGTTGTAACAAAGCTTGTCAAGACAACTCTCGGTAAGGTTATTTTCAACGGTCCCGTTCCTCAGGATCTCGGATTCATTGACAGAACCAACCCCGATAACATCTTCACTCCCGAAGTTGATATCCTTGTCAACAAGAAAGTGCTCGGTAAGATTATCGATAAGTGCATAAAGGTTCACGGTACAGCTGTTGCATCCGATGTGCTTGATAAGATTAAGGCACAGGGTTACAAATATTCAACACGAAGCGGTATCACCGTTGCCGTTATCGACGCAACAATTCCTCCCCAGAAGAAGGAACTTCTTGCTCAGGCAGAAGCAAAAGTTGCGAAGGTTACACGATACTACGAAAGAGGTCTTATCACCAACGATGAGCGTTCTGAAGGCGTTATCAGAGCTTGGGAAGAATGCACCAAGGAAGTTGCTGCAGAGCAGAAGAAGAACTTCAAGAGATTCAATCCCATCAATATGATGCTTGACTCAGGTGCCCGCGGTAACGACTCACAGCTTCGTCAGCTTGCAGGTATGCGCGGTCTTATCGCCAACACCGCAGGTAAAACAATCGAGGTTCCCATCAAGGCTAACTACCGAGAGGGTCTTAACATTTCAGAATACTTCATTTCATCCCGTGGTGCGCGTAAAGGTCTTGCCGATACCGCTCTTCGTACAGCTGACTCGGGTTACCTTACCCGCCGTCTTGTTGACGTTTCACAGGATGTTATCATCCGCCAGGAAGACTGCGGCTGCACAGACGGTATCAATGTATATGATATTTATGACGGCGATCCCAAGTTCGGCGGAAGAAAGATTGTCGGTCTTGCAGAAAGACTGACAGGCAGATATCTTCTTGAAGATTATATCGATCCCGCAACCGGCGAAATGCTTGCTTCAAAGGATAAGATGATGACAGAAGCTGTTGCAGAAAAGGTTGCTGCAAGCGTTCAGAGAGAAAACGATAAGAAGATTGCAGCCGGCGAGCTTCCCGAAGGCGCAAAGGCTCAGATCAAGATTCGTTCACTTCTCTCCTGCTGCTCCGAGCACGGCGTATGTATAAAGTGCTACGGCGCTAACCTTGCAACGGGCGACCCCGTAACAGTCGGCGAAGCAGTAGGTATCATCGCTGCTCAGTCCATCGGTGAACCCGGTACTCAGCTTACTATGAGAACCTTCCACACCGGCGGTGCTGCTGACCAGTCCGATATTACCACCGGTCTTCCCAGAATCGAAGAACTCTTCGAAGCACGCAAGCCCAAGATGCTTGCAATTATGAGCGAAATCGACGGTGTTGTTTCGTTCCGTGAAATCAAGAAGAGCCAGCACGTTGTCGTTACAGGCGACGACGGCGACGAAAAGACCTATCTTATTCCCTACGGCTTCCGCCTCAGAGTTGAAGAAGGTCAGAAGGTTGCAAAGGGCGCGCAGCTTACCGAAGGCGCACAGAATCCCCACGATATTCTTGCTATCCTCGGTGTTGAAGCAGTTCACGATTACCTCATCAGAGAAGTTCAGAGAACTTACCGTATGCAGGGTGTTGATATCAACGATAAGCATATCGAAGTTATCGTTCGTCAGATGATGAGAAAGGTAAGAGTAGCTGAAGCGGGCGCAACCAAGTTCCTTCCCGGCAGCGTAGTTGAAAAGATGGAATTCCGTCTTGAAAACGAAAAAATCATCAGAGAAGCTGCCGAATCGGGAGCAGAACCCGATGTTGCAACCTGCATCCCCACTCTTATGGGTATTACCAAGGCATCTCTCGCAACAGATTCATTCCTCTCAGCCGCATCATTCCAGGAAACAACAAGAGTGCTCACCGATGCCGCTATCAAGGGCAAGGTTGATCCTCTTATGGGTCTTAAGGAAAATGTTATTATCGGTAAGCTTCTTCCCTCGGGTACCGGTATGAAGTGCTACAACAATGTTGAAGTGTATTCCACGGGAAGCAAAGGCAATATTGCCGAAAATGATGAGTGATTTTTGTGAAAACTGTTGACAAACCGTGTTAACGTGTGTTAAAATACAAAATTGTGGTGTCCGAAACTCCTGCACTTTAAAAGTGCGGGGTTTCGTCACGATATAATTTTTGAAGAAAGGAGAGAGTTTTTTGCCTACCTTTAATCAGCTTGTTCGTAACGGCAGAGAAACACTTGAAAAGAAGCCTAAGGCTCCCGCACTCCTCAAGGGTCTGAACTCAAAGAAGAACGTTCTTACAGATCAGGATTCACCCCAGAAGCGCGGCGTTTGCACCGCTGTTAAGACTGCAACCCCCAAAAAGCCCAACTCGGCTCTTCGTAAGATCGCAAGAGTACGTCTTACAAACGGCATTGAGGTTTCAGCTTACATCCCCGGTGTCGGCCACAACCTTCAGGAGCACTCAGTTGTTCTTATCAGAGGCGGCCGTGTTAAGGACCTTCCCGGTGTGCGTTACCACATCATCCGCGGTACACTTGATACCCAGGGCGTTAACGGCAGAATGCAGAGCCGTTCAAAGTACGGCGCAAAGCGTCCCAAGGCAGCAAAGAAATAATTTACCGCAAAAACTTTTTAATTGAGACAAATCTTCTTGCAGGCTAAAAAGCAAATGCTTTTTTAACCAATGCAAGGGTATATTATATATAGTATGCCTCTGCGTTGGCGCCACGGGAATTTGTCACTCGAGTACCTATGATATCATTACTATGAAGGAGGGAAGCGACGTGCCAAGAAGAGGCAATATCGCAAAACGTGAGGTTTTGCCCGATCCGCTTTACAACTCAAAGCTCGTAACCCGTCTCATCAATAACGTTATGTATGACGGTAAGAAGGGCGTTGCTCAGAAGATCGTATACGATGCTTTTGACATTATCAAAGAAAAAACAGGTAAGGAACCCCTTGAGGTTTTCGAGGCAGCAATGGAAAATGTTATGCCCGTGCTTGAAGTTAAGGCTCGCCGTGTCGGCGGTGCTACCTATCAGGTACCTATGGAGGTTCGTCCCGAGAGAAGACAGACTCTCGGTCTTCGTTGGATCACACTTTACAGCCGTCAGCGTTCGGAAAGAACAATGAAGGAAAGACTTGCCAACGAAATCATCGATGCTACCAATTCAACAGGTTCAGCATTCAAGAAGCGCGAAGATACCCACAAGATGGCAGAAGCCAACAAGGCATTTGCTCATTTCAGATGGTAATCCAAGCAACATTTTACACTTTTGTTTTAGAATTATTCGGAGGTTTTTATGCCAAGACAGGTATCTCTTGAGATGACCAGAAACATTGGTATTATGGCTCACATTGACGCCGGCAAAACAACCACTACCGAGCGTATCCTGTTCTATACAGGTAAAACTCACAAAATAGGCGAAACACACGATGGCGCCGCAACAATGGACTGGATGGAGCAGGAGCAGGAGCGTGGTATCACTATCACATCCGCTGCTACCACCTGTTTTTGGAAGGACCACCGTGTAAACATCATCGACACACCGGGTCACGTTGATTTCACTGTTGAAGTTGAGCGTTCACTCAGAGTTCTCGATGGTTCGGTAACGGTTCTTTGTGCAAAAGGCGGCGTTGAGCCCCAGTCCGAAACTGTTTGGAGACAGGCGGACAAGTACCGTGTTCCCAGAATGGTTTATGTTAATAAGATGGACATCATGGGCGCAGATTTTTATCGCGTTATTGAGATGATGAAGGATCGCCTTAAGTGTAATGCGGTTCCCATTCAGCTCCCCATCGGTGCCGAATCAGATTTTAAGGGAATCATCGACCTTGTTATAATGAAGGCTTATTATTACAACGATGATAAGGGTATCAATGTAACAGTTGAAGATATTCCCGACGATATGAAGGAAATTGCTCAGAAGTATCACGATGAGCTTATTGAGCATGTTGCTGAGCAGGATGATGCTCTCCTTGAGAAGTTCTTCGAAGGTGAAGAGCTTACTCTTGAAGAAATCAAGACTTGCATCAGAAAGGCAACAATCGCAAATACAATGGTTCCCGTTGTATGCGGTACTTCATACCGTAATAAGGGCGTTCAGCTTCTGCTCGATGCAGTTGTTGACTATATGCCCGCACCCACAGATATCGAAGCTATCAAGGGTATCAACCCCAACACAGAAGAGGAAGAAGTAAGACATTCATCGGATGAAGAGCCTTTCTCAGCTCTTGCATTCAAGATTGCTACCGACCCCTTCGTTGGTAAGCTCTGCTTCTTCAGAGTTTACTCAGGTAAGGTTGACACCGGTGCTTCCGTATACAACTCAACTAAGGATACCAACGAGCGTATGGGCCGTATCCTTCAGATGCACTCAAATCACAGACAGGATATCGATACCTGCTATGCAGGTGATATCGCCGCTTGTGTAGGCGTTAAGCAGACAACAACAGGCGACACTCTCTGTGACCCCAAGCATCCCGTTATCCTTGAATCAATGGAATTCCCCGAGCCCGTTATCAGAGTTGCCATCGAGCCCAAGACCAAAGCAGGTCAGGAGAAGATGGGTATTGCTCTTGCAAAGCTTGCTGAAGAAGACCCCACATTCAAGTGCTATACAGATAAAGAAACAGGCCAGACCATCATCGCAGGTATGGGTGAACTTCACCTCGAAATCATCGTTGACAGACTTCTTCGTGAATTCAAGGTTGAAGCTAACGTTGGTAAGCCTCAGGTTGCATACCGTGAGACCATCACTCAGGCTGCTGACACAGATACCAAGTATTCACGTCAGTCAGGCGGTAAGGGTCAGTACGGTCATGTTAAGATGAGAATTGAACCCAACCCCGAAAAGGGCTACGAGTTTGTTAACAACATCGTCGGCGGTGCTATTCCCAAGGAATATTTCAACGCTATCGAAGCAGGTGTCAAGGGCGCAATGCTCTCAGGTACTCTTGCAGGCTACAACGTTGTTGACGTTAAGGTAACTCTTTACGACGGTTCATACCACGAAGTTGACTCTTCGGAAATGGCTTTCAAGATTGCAGCATCAATGGCATTCAAGGATGCAATGAAGAAGGCTGCTCCCATTCTTATGGAGCCCATTATGAAGACTGCCGTTATCGTTCCCGACGATTATATGGGCGATGTTATCGGCGATATCAACTCGCGCCGCGGTATGATTCAGGGTACTGAATCAAGAATGGGCGCAATCCAGATTAACGCAAACATTCCTCTTTCCAATATGTTCGGTTATGCAACTGCACTCCGTTCCAGAACTCAGGGACGCGGCCAGTATGCTATGGAGCCCAGCCATTATGCTGAAGTTCCCAAGTCAATTGCCGAAAAAGTTATCAGCGAAAGATAATTGTTTTTGTTAATTTTAAAAAAAGGCTTGAAATTTGAGCCTATACTTGTTAAAATGTAACTATGCATCCGCATAGATAATAAAATTTGCTTATTAAAAAGGGAGGAAAAACCACTATGGCAAAAGCAAAATTTGAACGTAGTAAGCCCCATGTTAACATTGGTACAATCGGTCACGTTGACCACGGTAAGACAACTCTTACAGCTGCTATCACAAAGACCCTCGCTATGAAGGGCGGCGCTGATTTCGTTGACTATGCAAACATCGATAAGGCTCCCGAAGAGAGAGAGCGCGGTATTACAATTAACACAGCTCACGTTGAGTACGAGACAGACAACCGTCACTATGCTCACGTTGACTGCCCGGGCCATGCTGACTATATTAAGAACATGATCACAGGTGCTGCTCAGATGGACGGTGCTATCCTTGTTATCGCTTCAACAGACGGCCCCATGGCTCAGACTAAGGAACATCTCCTTCTTGCTCGTCAGGTTGGCGTTCCCAAGATCATCGTTTTCATGAACAAGGTTGACCAGGTTGACGATCCCGAACTCCTCGAGCTCGTTGAAATGGAAATCCGTGAGACTCTTGCTGAGTACGAATTCGACGAAGATGCTCCCATCATCAAGGGTTCAGCTCTCCAGGCTCTCAGCTATGACGGCGGCGACACAAGCGCTGCTGAACTTGCTCCCATCTGGGAACTCATGGCTGCTGTTGACGAGTATATTCCCACTCCTGACCGTAAGGCAGACCTTCCCTTCATCATGCCCGTTGAAGACGTATTCACAATCACAGGTCGTGGTACTGTTGCTACTGGTAGAGTTGAAAGAGGTCAGCTCAAGACAGGTGAAGAAGTAGAAATCGTTGGTCTTACAGACGAAAAGAGAAAGGTAGTTGTTACCGGTATCGAAATGTTCCGTAAGATCCTTGACTACGCAGAGGCAGGCGACAACATCGGTGCTCTTCTTCGTGGTGTTCAGAGAAGCGAAATCGAACGTGGCCAGGTTCTTGCAAAGCCCGGTTCAATCAACCCCCACACCAAGTTCACAGGTCAGGTTTACGTTCTTTCAAAGGAAGAAGGCGGCCGTCATACTCCCTTCTTCAACAACTATCGTCCTCAGTTCTATTTCAGAACAACTGACGTTACAGGCGTTATCAACCTTCCCGAAGGCACAGAAATGTGCATGCCCGGCGACAACGTTGATATGAACGTTGAACTCATCACTCCCATCGCTATCGAAAAGGGTCTCCGCTTCGCTATCCGTGAAGGCGGCCGTACTGTTGGTTCCGGCGTTGTTATCGGAATCAACGGCTAATTCTAACTGAATTCATTGTAAGGGTAGAGTCTCGCACTCTGCCCTTATTTTGTTTTTTCGGGGACTTGACAGCGGGTTGCATTTGTGGTATAGTATATCTGGTTAAACTGGTGTATATCACCGGTATTTCCAGAGTACAACTGAATAATTTCGGGGATGGGTGAAATTCCTATACCGGCGCATGGAATGTGGCGTGATCCGTGAGCTAATGTATGCGGATTCCATGCAGCGTTTCCTGTACGTGCGGTTAGAAAAATCACTTGCGCGGGGGCCGATATACTTGATCTGAAAGTATTAGTA
>JAZSLR010000147.1:0-8704 GCA_045535475.1 Acutalibacteraceae bacterium
GTTGTTACCGCAGCAGGCTTCCCCAACCCCATCGATGCTCCCATCGACACAGAAGTTTTCGCAGCAGATGCTATCCCCGCTGACAAGGAAGGCCTTGACATCGGTCCCAAGACTGCAGAACTCTATGCAGACGCAGTCAAGAGTGCAAAGACAGTTGTATGGAACGGACCTATGGGCGTTTTCGAGAACCCCACTCTTGCAGCAGGTACAATCGCAGTTGCAAAGGCTCTTGCTGAAACAGATGCAGTTACAATCATCGGCGGCGGCGATTCCGCAGCAGCTGTTAACACGCTCGGCTTCGGCGACAAGATGACTCACATCTCAACAGGCGGCGGCGCATCACTCGAATTCCTTGAGGGTAAAGCACTTCCCGGCATCGAAGCAGTAAATGATAAGTAATTTTTGCGATCTTTGACTTTCTCACTCGCTCACGTATCTTGATACGCTACGCTCCCTGCGAAAGCCAAATCTCATCAAAAATACCGTTATCATTTAATATAACCAAAATTGATTTGTAATAAATAATTGCAATCGAAAGGATTTTTAAAATGGATAAATCACTCCGCAGACCTGTTATCGCAGGCAACTGGAAAATGAACAACACTCCCGAGCAGACAAAGGCTCTCATCGAAGCTATGAAGCCCCTCGTTGCAGACGCTGACTGTGACGTTGTTATCTGCGCTCCTTATATCGACCTCTATGCAGCTATGGAAGCTGCAGCTGGCTCAAACATTATGATCGGCGCAGAAAACTGCCACTGGGCAGAAAAGGGTGCTTTCACCGGCGAAGTTTCCGCTGAAATGCTCAAGGCTGCAGGTGTTCCCTATGTTATCATCGGTCACTCCGAAAGAAGACAGTATTTCGGTGAAACAGACGAAACAGTCCGTGACCGCGTAAGAGCTGCTCTCAATGCAGGTCTTAAGGTTATCCTTTGCGTAGGCGAAGTTCTCAAGGAAAGAGAGCTCGGCATCACAGCAGAGGTTGTAAGACTTCAGACAAAGGTCGCTCTTTCAGGCGTATCCGAAGCTGAGCTTGCAAACATCATCATCGCTTATGAACCCGTCTGGGCTATCGGCACAGGTCTTACCGCTACTCCCGAGCAGGCAAACGAAGTTTGTGCAGTTATCCGTGCTCTTATCGCAGAGCTTTACACAAAGGATGCAGCTGATAAGTTTGTTGTTCAGTACGGCGGCTCAATGAACGAAGCAAATGCAGCGGAGCTTCTTGCTCAGTACGATGTTGACGGCGGCCTTATCGGCGGCGCTTCACTCGTTGCAGAAAAGTTTGCAGCAATCGTTGCAGCAGCTTCAAAATAATATTTTATGTCGGACTGTTGAGAAAGGAAGCTGAATGGCGTTTTCTTCGACCGAAGGCGTACAAAGGTACGTCGATGGGAGAAAAAACGTTAAATAAACGAAAAGAATCGACGGGATGTGGGCATCCCGCCCTACACTTAACCTAACCGCTTGTTGGCGGTATCGGGACGTCGGGTCGCAGTCCTTTGCCTTTATTTCGTTTATGTTTCAGCGACTTTATCTACAGTCAAAAGGGGGTCGGCTTCGACCCCTATATTTATGAAAGGACTGTTTATTATGAGCAAAAAAACCGTTCTTCTTTGCATTATGGACGGTTTCGGCAGAAACGACAGCGATTACGGCAACGCAATCGTAGCCGCAAAAACTCCGAATCTTGATAAAATTATGGCTGAAAATCCGATGACATATATCGGCGCATCGGGTATGGACGTCGGTCTTCCCGACGGTCAGATGGGTAACAGCGAAGTCGGTCACACCAACATCGGCGCAGGTCGTGTTGTTTACCAGGAGCTTACAAGAATCACAAAGTCAATCAACGACGGGGATTTCTTTGAGAATGAAGCTCTTGTCGGCGCAATGGAAAACTGCAAAAAGAATAATTCCGCGCTTCACCTTATGGGTCTTCTCTCAGATGGCGGTGTTCACAGCCACAACACTCATCTTTACGGCATTGTCAAGATGGCAAAAAATATGGGTCTTGAAAAAGTTTTCGTCCATTGCCTTATGGACGGCAGAGATGTTCCTCCCACCTCGGGCAAGGACTTCGTTGCTGATCTTTATAAGAATCTCGCTGAAATCGGTGTAGGTAAAATTGCTACAATCATGGGCAGATACTACGCTATGGACAGAGATAATCGCTGGGAAAGAGTTGTCAAGGCATATGATGCAATGACAAAGTGCGAAGGCGTCAAGTTCGACTGCGGCTGCGAAATGATTGAAGAATCATATAAGAACGATGTTACAGATGAATTTATCGTTCCTGCCGTTTCAAAGGATGCACAGCCCGTTTCAGATAATGACTCGGTTGTTTTCTTCAACTTCCGACCCGACCGAGCAAGAGAAATCACAAGAGCTTTTGTTGACAACGAATTCAGCGGCTTTGAACGTGAACAGCTCAAGAACCTCTATTATGTATGCATGACTCAGTACGATGCAACAATGCCCAACGTAAACGTCGCATTCAAACCTCAGACTCTCGACAATACATTCGGCGAATTCCTTTCACAGAAAGGCATGACTCAGCTCAGAATTGCCGAAACAGAGAAATACGCTCATGTAACATTCTTCTTTAACGGCGGTGTTGAAAAGCAGTATAACGGTGAGGACAGAATTCTCGTTAAGTCACCCGCTGTTGCAACCTATGACCTTCAGCCCGAAATGAGTGCATATGAAGTAACCGATAAGCTACTCGAAGCAATCGGCACAGACAAATATGATGTTATCATACTCAACTACGCTAACTGCGATATGGTTGGTCACACAGGCGTATTTGATGCTGCTGTTGCGGCTGTTGAAGCTGTTGACACTTGTGTCGGTAAGATTTGCGATGCTGTTTCTGCAAAGGGCGGCGTAATGCTCATCACCGCTGACCACGGCAACGCAGATAAGATGTATGAGCCCGACGGTTCACCCTTCACCGCTCACACAACAAACCCCGTTCCCTTCGTTGTTGTCGGTCACGACTGCAAACTTAAGGCAGAGGGCGGCAAGCTTTGCGACATTGCTCCTACAATGCTTGATATTATGGGCATCGAACAGCCTGCACAGATGACGGGCGAAAGCTTGCTTGTTAAATAATGCAAAGTGCAAAATGCAGAATGCAAAGTTAAGGGTCTGCGACGCTTATTTTAATGGGTGTGGGTGAAACCCACCCAAAATTTTGCAACTATCATTTTAATTTTTCCATTGTATAAAACAAATCACCCTGCACACTTTTATAGTGAAGGCAGGGTGATTTTTTATGCTCAGACGCAGAAAATTTATCAGAATAATATCTTATCTGGTTGCACTTTGCGTGGTGTTTGCGGCATCGGGAGTGTTTACTGCAAAAGCAAAAACGGATTACGAAACAGCTCTCGGCAGAGTGCGGTTTGAGGCTCTTGCTTCGTTGACGGAATATTCCCGTGAAATCAGCAGCGGACTGCGTCTGCTTGCCGTTTCGGCAGGAGATTCGATTACGGACAGCTCTGCGTATGTGAGCGCCCGCGCTGTCGGGGCAATGGGCAGTCTCGGATGCTTTTACACCGAAAAGGTCGATAGTCTTACACGCTTTTTCAGCGGAGTTTATGATTTTTCGGAGAGCTTTTCGGGAAACGAAGAGAGCAGAAGAGCGGCGGTGAAGCTTTCTGACCACGCGCAGGAGATTTATTATCATCTCAGCGACCTGACAAACGCCGTTGTAAGCGGCGAATATGTCCTGACGGAATATGACAGCATCTATCGCAAATCCGATGTGCCTTACTTTGAGGATGAGCTTGATTATTACGGCAATGATGAGATTTACGGTATGATTTCAGCGGTGTCTGCCGAAGAAAATACGTTTGCTTTTCTTAACGGAAGGGAAAGCGTTTCTGCTGATAAAGCAAAAAATACGGCAAGTGCGCTGACGGGAATAAACAAGGCTTTGTGGAGAGGCGGAGATGCAATCGGCATTAACGGCGTGGAAATATATGCGCTGAAAAACGGCGATACCGAAGTCGATATATGCAAGTCGGGCGGAGTTATCTATAAAATAATCAATCCTCAGCCTTGCGAAAGCGTGGTTTACAGCCTTGATGACGCAAGAAAAAAAGCCGTGGAATTCACGGAAAACCACGGCTTTGAAAATATGACGGAGATAAAATCGGCAAAAAATGTTTTTACCGCAGATTTTGTTTTTGCTCCCGAAGTAGGCGGAGTTTTGCTTTTACCTGCAAAAATTGAAATCGGAATCTGCCTTGCGAGCGGCAGGGTCACATATTTTGATGCTTCAACCTACATCCGCAGATACCGCACGGATATCGCATTCGTTGACTCAATTCCCGATGTTGAGCATCTTGTTCCCGAAATGCTGACATATGATAAGTTACTGGTTTGTACGGCGGATATCGACGGTGCAGAAAAGCTCTGTATTCTTGCTGTTTGCCGATTTGAAAATAATAATGTATATGTTTTTATTGATTACTACAATATGAAAATAATAAAAACCCTGATGGCTTGATGTCATCAGGGCTTATTGTCATCAAAGATTTTCTGCAACCTTTTTCATTGATTCCCAGCCTTCCTTGCTGAGGGGGAGGAAGGGCTTGCGGCAGGGACCCATATCGATACCCATATGAGTAAGCACAGCCTTTTCGCACTGGAATACGCCGTATTTAATCATCTCGGTGATAATAACGTTTGCTTCGTTCTGAATTTCCTGAGCCTTTGCGATGCTTCCGTTGTGGAATTCATCGTAAATTTTGAGGAACTTATCACCCATAAAGTTATATGTACTGCCGATTGCGCCGTCTGCACCCATTGCAAGACCGCCGAGACACATCTCGTCAAAGCCGTTGAATACGGTTATGCCGTCAATCTTCTTTTTGAATTGCTGAAGTGTGAAGAGATTGGCTGAGGTGTGCTTGATGCCGATAAATCTCTTGTCTTTGAACATTTCCGCTGCATAGTCGGGAGTGAAATCAAAGCCGTTTCCGCCGGGGAAATTATAGATAACCATCGGGATGTTTACACTTGAAACAATGTCGGTGTAATACTGCTTGATAGCGGGTGCGGGGAATGAATAGTAGAAGGGTGCAACTGCCGAAATCGCATCGTAACCGAGGCTTTCCGCAGTCTTTGCCATATCAATAGCGGCGTCTGTTGAAATTGCGCCGCAGTGGGCAATCATAGGAACCTTATCGCCGACAGCTTCCTTGACAATACGGAAAACTTCCTTGCGTTCTTCGGCTGTCATAACCATACTTTCGCCGGTGCTTCCGCCGACATAGAAACCGTTGATTCCTTTCTCAAGGTTGAATTCAACAAGCTTTTTGAGAGAAGCTTCGTTAATTGTATAGTCTTCTTTAAAGGGAGTGAGAAGTGCGGTAAAAATACCTTTCATTTTTTGTTCCTCCGTTTTGATTATTCGTAAATGGGATAACGTTCACAGATTTCGTTAACGCCTGCCTTGATTTTTTCTGCGCTGTTTTCAAAATCAGTTGCGCAAAGATAAATAAACTCTGCAATTTTATCCATATCCTCTTCGTTAAGACCTCTGGAGGTGACCGCGGCTGTGCCGAGTCTTACGCCGCTTGTAACAAAGGGCTTCTCGGGGTCGTTGGGAATTGCGTTCTTGTTGGCAGTGATATAAACTTCATCAAGTCTGCGCTCAAGCTCTTTGCCGGTAATGCCGGTTGAACGAAGGTCAACGAGCATAAGGTGATTGTCTGTGCCGCCGGAAACGAGGTTGATGCCTCTTTTGAGAAGACCGTTTGCGAGTGCTGCCGCGTTCTTGATAATGTTTTCTTGATAAACCTTAAATGAGGGGTTGAGAGCTTCACCGAAGCAGACCGCCTTGGCGGCGATAACGTGCATAAGAGGCCCGCCCTGGTTGCCGGGGAAGATAGCCTTGTTGATTGCGGGAGCAAGTTCTGCAGTTGAAAGAATAAGACCGCCTCTGGGACCTCTGAGTGTTTTATGGGTTGTTGTGGTTACAATATCAGCATAGGGTACGGGCGAGGGATGAAGACCTGCCGCAACAAGACCTGCGATGTGTGCCATATCAACCATAAAATATGCTCCGACTGACTTTGCAATCCTGCCGATGCGCTCAAAATCAATAACTCTGGGATATGCCGATGCGCCTGCAACGATGAGCTTGGGCTTTACTTCGTTTGCTGTTTTTTCGAATTCATCGTAATCAATAAAGCCGTCGTCGCTTACGCCGTACGGAACAAACTTATAGAGCTTGCCGCTTGCGTTAACGGGTGAACCGTGGGTGAGGTGACCGCCGTGAGCAAGATTCATACCCATAACAACATCGCCCGGCTCAAGGATAGCAGCATAAGCCGCCATATTAGCCTGTGCGCCCGAATGAGGCTGAACGTTTGCTGCTTCTGCGCCGAAAAGCTTCTTTGCACGCTCGATTGCAATGTTTTCAACAACATCAACGCATTCGCAGCCGCCGTAGTATCTCTTTGCAGGATAACCCTCTGCATATTTATTTGTCAGCACGCTGCCCATAGCTGCCATAACAGCGGGGGAAACGATATTTTCGGATGCGATGAGTTCGAGATTTCTTCTCTGTCTTTTAAGCTCAGCCTGCATTGCAAGACCGACCTCTTCATCACATTTTGTTACGAGCGAAATTGTGTCGATATAATCTGAAAACATATGAAATCCACCTCTTTTAATATAATAAAACACTATGATGTCATAATACCACAAAAATTAAATATCTGTCAAATCGCATTGTTAACAAAAAATACTTGTATTATTTTAATAAATAGGTTATACTGTATGATAACACGCAAACAAGGAGATGTACAAATGGATCCTATCAAAGTTGATTTTTCAAAGAAGGACGGCGGAAGAAAGAAGGATATAGTTATTCCTCCCGAAAAAGCCGCTCTCAAAATTGTGCTCAGCATTCTCTGCACAATTCTTTTTGCCGCAGGAGCATTTTATTTTATGATGCCTGCAATTAACTTCAAATCATACGACTTCTACATTTATATCGGTGCAGTTGCCGCTTCATATGTTGTATTCAACGGACTTTTTGCAAATGTTCTTGCAAAGCCCGAATACGTTCCTTACGTTAAAAAGAGAGCAATTGTGCCCGGTATCATCATCGGTATTCTTATTGTTGCAGTCGGTATCGGCTATCTCGTTTCGAGCGAATTCTTCAGAGCTGAAAGTTACAGCAACATCATTGAAGTAAGAACCGATTCGGATTTCTCAAAAGAAATTCCCGAGCAGGATGCGGGAAGCTTCAGTGCTATTCCCAAGCTTGACGAGGATGCCGCCGCTCAGCTCGCAACAAGAGCTCTCGGCGTTCTTGAAGAAAAAGGCTATGTTTCGCAGTTCACCGTTTATCCCCAGTATACCCAGATTAACTATAAGGATACTCCCGTCAGAGTTGCGCCGCTTCAGTATGCAAGCATAATCAAGTGGTTCACCAACACAAGAAACGGTTTCCCCGGCTATGTTGTTATTGATATGGCTAACGAGTCAACGGAATTTGTTGAGCTTGAAAACAGCATCAAAATTTCTCCTGCAGAGCATTTCAATAAGCTTCTCAAGAGACATCTCCGCTTTGAATATCCCACCTATATGTTTGCCGAAGCTACCTTCGAAATCGACGATGAAGGAAATCCCTACTGGATTTGCGCACGTCTTGATAAGACAATCGGTCTTTTCGGCGGTACAGATGTAATCGGTGCCGTTGTTGTCAAGGCAGACAGCGATAAAGGCGAAAGCGCATATTATACAATCGACGAAATCAAAAACGACCCCGAGCTTCAGTGGCTCGACAGAATCTATGATTCGGATCTTATCGTTCAGCAGTATAACTTCTACGGTAAGTATCAGAACGGCTTCTGGAACTCGATTCTCGGTCAGAAGGGCGTTATCACAACAACCGCTAACTATAACTACCTCGCAAAAGACGACGACGTATGGATGTACACCGGTGTTACCTCTGTTACCTCCGACCAGTCAATCACAGGCTTCGTTCTTGTTAACCAGAGAACAAAAGAGGCTGTTTATTACAGAGTTACGGGCGGTACCGAATATTCGGCACAGCAGGCTGCGGAAGGTCGAGTAAAAGACCTTGGCTACACAGCAACCTTCCCGCTTCTTCTCAACATCGGCGGCGAGCCCACATACTTTATGTCGCTCAAAGACCCCACCAACAACATCGTTCAGCAGTATGCTCTTATCAATGTTGCTCAGTATAATAACAACAAGATGGGTGCAACCGGTACAGACCTTGCAAAATGTCTTGCAAGCTATATTTCGGCTCTTGAAGAGAGCGGCATCAAGGTTGATATCAACCCCGAGGATGTTGTTGTTGAGCCTGTTAATCCCGACGGTAAGGATGAGCCCGCAAAAGAGCTTCTTACCGCAAGCGGCGTTGTTGCCGATATCAGAACAGCGGTCATCGACGGCGACAGCTATTACTATATCAAGCTTGATTCAAATGAAGCTTATTTCTCAATCGCTGCAGCCGATGAAGAAAGTGTTGTTATTCTTAATGCAGGTGATGCGGTAACCGTTACCTATGAAGGCAGCGGTGCTATTATCGAAGCAGAATCAATAGTTAAAAACTGATTATCAAGGTAGGGCGGGGGCTTGCTCCCCCCGTCTTTGATTTATAAAGGAGTTCCCATGGAATTTTACGAAAACAAACAAGAACCCGAAAAAGCGGT
>JAZSLR010000150.1:0-8141 GCA_045535475.1 Acutalibacteraceae bacterium
AAGGTAAGAGTTAAGCCCCTTCGTGTTATCCTTAACGGTCTCGGCAAGGATGCAGCTATGATTATTTCAAGAATCAACGGCTTCACATACTGCAAGACAGAGTTCGATCCCTATGCTGAAACTGTTACCGTTGTTGAAGAAAAAGCATATTCAACAGGCGACAGAGCAAAGGTTAAGTGCTACGGTGCAGACAACGTTCCCGAAGGCGTTGCTATTATGAAGCTTGAAAACGTTGGCGTTTCCATCACAGGTAACTCAACCAACCCCACAAGATTCCAGCATCCCGTTGCAGGCACTTACAAGAAGTGGTGCAACGAAAACGGTGTTAACTATTTCTCAGTTGCATCGGGCGGCGGCACAGGCCGTACTCTTCATCCCGATAATATGGCAGCAGGCCCCGCTTCCTACGGTATGACAGACACAATGGGTCGTATGCATTCAGACGCACAGTTCGCAGGTTCATCATCAGTTCCCGCTCACGTTGAAATGATGGGTCTTATCGGTGCAGGTAACAACCCCATGGTTGGTATGACCGTTGCTTGCGCAGTTGCTGTTGAAGAGGCAATGAAATAATTTTCTAACAACATCAATCCTCGTTCTTTTAACCGAGAACGGGGATTTTTTTATTTCACTCTTGTTTATTCAACATAAAATGATATAATTAAATTATCAGAACAAGGGAGGGATTTTTATGGCAATTAAAACGGGACTCTCATCCGAATGGATTTACAGATTTTATAAAGAACTCGAAAAAAACGGAATCGAAAACCACGGTCTGCTGATTGAGCAGGGCGACAAAATCGTTTTTGAGGAATATGCATATCCATATTCCGCCGATATGCCGCACACGATGTTTTCGCTGACAAAATCGGTTGTATCAACGGCGGCAGGCTTTGCGATTGATGAAGGTTTGTTTGCACTTGATTCAAAAATAATTGACCTTTTTCCTGAATGCGAAGCTTGCAAAAGCGATGAATGGGAAAATCTGACCGTTCGTTCCGTGCTCACAATGCAGAGCAATAAAGAATTTACCTTCCTTCAGGATATGACGGGCAACTATGCCGAGATGTTTATGAAAGCACCGTTCAGAAAAAATAAAGGTTTCCTTTACAGCAACAACGATGCTCATATGGTTGCTGCTCTGATTCAGAAGCTTTCGGGTAAGAGCCTTGTTGAATACCTCACCCCGAGGCTGTTTGAACCGCTCGGAATAAAACCTCCTGCGTGGGAGACCAACTCAATCGGCGAATGCATAGGCGGTACGGGCGCATATATGACCCTGCGCGACCTTGCGAAAATCTGTCGCTGTTATGCAGACGGCGGCGTGTATAACGGAAAGCAAATCATTCCCGCTTGGTGGACAAAAGAGGCAACGAAAAAGCAGGTTGACCTCGGCAAAAGAGAAAATGAGGACGGCTACGGCTATCTTTTCTGGATTTATGATGATATTTTCAGTATGACGGGTATGTTCGGTCAGCAGGTGTCCTACATTCCGAAGTATGATGCGGTTGTTGCAATTTTTAACTGTGCAATTGAGGACGGAGAAAACGCAAAGCTGATGCGAAATGTTCTTGCAAGAGCATTTGAATGCGAATCAACCGAGGAATGGGATAAAAAGCTTGCGGATTACCTTGCGTACAGAGTTGAAAAGCCCGTTTCCTGCATAGGAATGCCCGATATTCCGACGGGTAAAACCTTTTACATAACTTCCGCATCCGATGCGCTTGCAAAGATTATGTTTCCTGCAAGTCTCATTCCGCGTTCGCTGACTTCAAGTTTTGCCAAAAGACCCAAGACCAACCTCAACAAAATGTCATTTGAAATGAGCGAAAATGTTTTCACTGTCAAGTGGTTTGAGGAAGAGGACGAGGTTATTATAAACTGCGGTCTTGACGGCAATCCGAGAATGTCGGAGTGTTCAATAAAGGGTTATCCCTATAAAATTTGGGCATATGCATTTATGAAAGACGGTGTGCTGAACGCCGTTGTGAAGCCGATTAACACGCTGGCAACGCAGTTTATGACCTTTGAATTTTCGGGAGATACCATTAAAATCACGATGAGAAGCAGTCCGTCTTTCCCCGAATTCATAAAGAAAAATGCAGGGCAAAGCTCATTTGTCAGAAACAGCGGTGCGTTCAAGCCGATTATTATGAAGAGTGTTGATGCATTCCTCAAAACAAGTGAAATGCCGATGACATTTAAGGCGAAAAGGTGATAATATGTACAAATGGGATTTTTATACATCGAATGAAATAAAGCCACGCGGCTGGCTTAGAAGGCAGCTTGAAATCCAGGCTGAAGGTCTCAGCGGCAATCTTGACAAGATGTGGAATGATATCAAGGACAGCGCGTGGATAGGCGGAAGCAAAGAGGGCTGGGAGCGTGTGCCGTATTGGCTTGACGGCTTTATTCCGCTTGCGTATCTGCTTGAGAACGAAGATATGATTGCAAGGGCAAAGAAGTATATCGATGCGATTATTTCTTTCCAAAAACCCGACGGCTGGATTTGTCCGTGCAAGGATGAGGACAGAAAAACTTACGATACCTGGGCTGTTCAGCTCATTTCAAAGACTCTTACGGTTTGTTATGAATGCTCAAAGGATGAGCGTATACCCGATGTTATTTACAAAGTACTCAGAAATTACTATGATATGCTTAAATCGGGAGAAATCAGTCTTTTTGACTGGGGTAAGGCAAGATGGTTTGAGTGCTTTATTGCCATCAATTTTACATATGAGAGATGCGGAGAAGAGTGGCTCAAAGACCTTGCAAAAATCCTCAGAGAGCAGGGGATGAACTATAACGAAGCAATTCCTCTGTGGAAAAGACCGCTTAACCGCTGGAGATTCGATACACATATCGTTAATATCGGTATGATGCTCAAAAGCGAGGCTGTTTCGTGCGAAATTCTCGGTGAAGAATATACCGATAATGCAGAAAAGCTTCACGAAATTCTCAAAGAGCATAACGGCACTCCCGTCGGACTTTTTACGGGTGACGAATGTCTTTCGGGTTTAAGCCCGATTCAGGGCACCGAACTTTGTGCCGTTGCAGAGCAGATGTATTCCTATGAAATACTCTTTGCTTGTACAGGTGATAGAAAATGGGCGGAAAGGCTTGAAATGCTTGCTTTCAACGCACTCCCCGCAACAATAAGCGATGATATGTGGACTCATCAGTATGACCAGATGAGCAATCAGATTGCCTGCGTGAAATTCCCCGGCAAATCGCTTTTCAGAACGAACGGATCTGAGGCCCATCTCTTCGGTCTTGAACCGAATTTCGGTTGTTGCACGGCAAACTTCAATCAGGCGTGGCCTAAGTTTGCGCTCAGTGTGTTTATGCACAGCGGTGATGAGGTTATTAATGCCGTGCCCGTGCCGTCGGAGCTTAAAACCGATGATAAACATATAACAATCGAAACAAACTATCCGTTTGAAAACAGCTTTAAATATACCGTTGAAGCAAAGAATGCATTCACTTTTAAAATCCGCATTCCTTCATTTGCGGAAAATCTTACCGTCAACGGTGAGCAGACGCAGGGTGATGAACTTTCGTTTGATATCGGTGCAGGCGAAAAGCGTGAAATTATCATTGCGTTTGATGTGGAAATTTGCGTTGACAAAAGACCTCACGACCTCAGTACCGTCAGATGCGGTTCGCTTGTATTTTCCGTTCCGATTGAATACGAAACCAATATGCTCGAATATGAGCGTGACGGAGTTGAGAGAAAGTTCCCGTATTGCGACTATGAGCTTGTTCCCGTTTCAGACTGGAACTATGCTTATTGCAGCGAGAATTTCGAGCTTTGCAGAAACGGCGTGAGCGACGTTCCGTTTTCGTCAAAAACTCCGCCTGTGACGGTCAAAGCATATGTGAAGAAAATCGATTGGGGATATGAGGACGGATATGATACCGTCTGTGCAAAAATCCCCGAGTCAAGAGAAACCATCGGCGATAAAGAAGAAATTATTCTTTATCCCTACGGCTGTGCAAAGCTTCGTATGACGGAACTGCCGATAATTTAAATAAATTTTTGTCACAAATTAACAGTTGACATTTCCGACCGAATGATATATCATATATTCGAACAAATGTTCTGAATGTGGAGGCGTCATTTTGGTCAGGAAGGTTTTTGTTGATGTATATGTTCTTATTGATAAGAACGGCAAACGCCGCCCGTTGAGAATTCAATGGGAGGACGGAACGGTTTATACCGTTGAACGCCTCATCAACAGATGCCGTGCAAAGTCGTTGAATGTCGGCGGCGGAGAAATCCGATACACCGTGCAGATAAACGGCAGGGAAACTTTCATTTATGAGGATAATCACGGCAAATGGTTTGTTGAGGGCAAATGCTGAACGGGACGCCTTACGGATTTTTCCGCAGGACGTCCCGTTTTTGTTTATATTTCCGTATCGGTTATTCTTTCAATTTCGATTGATTCCGTATAAATATCACAAGGGTTATTCTCATCGAGTACAATCAATCTTCCGCCGCGTTCTTCGCCGTAGGTGAAATAACCTGCGCCGAGTGTCTGATAAAGGCTGATGCCGTCGATTTTTATGTGAAAATCGTTCACGTGGTCGTGACCGAAGAATGCTGCAACAATTCCGCCTGTCTTTTTCCAGCTTTCAAACTGCCTTCTGTGATTGTTTTCCAACGACGGCGGGCATGGACATTCTCTGATTCTTCCTTCAAGGATTTCGTGACCGAATTTAAAATACTTACCGTCGCGGAATAACGAGTAATCGTCATCCGCAGTCACTTCCGTGAGTCCGTCGCACATCAAGATTCCGTATGCTCAATCGGTAAAATGCGGTATTATGTGGAAAATTTTTCAACAAACTCTATAACAGGTGTATTGTCCTCCAGCCCGTGGGGATGGTGTGCACAGTTTGCTTTGCCGATGGAAACAATTATTCCGCCGTTTTTCCGATAATACTTTTCAAGAACAGCTCCGTTTTCTTCGTAAGGAACAATGTTATCGGAATCTCCGTACACCAGTATAACGGGAATCCTGTTCTCCAGAAGCAATTGCATTTTATCAATGGGATGCTCTCTGTGGCAGATAAGCTGCGACAAATCCATGCCTGTCGCCTCTATAAATTCCGGCAGCATTTCATTATTTGCTTTTCCAAAGCCGGCAGGGCACGAAAGGAGATTCATTACCGGCGCATCCAGATAAAGAGCCGAAACACATTCCGGGTATTTTGCTGCGAATTTGCTTGCTATCAGTCCGCCGCAGCTCATGCCGACGGGAACGCATTTTTCATATAAGCCGTATTCTTCCGATAAATATGCGGCAAAACGCTTTTTTAAATCAAGGTCTTCATCAAGACACCAACGGGTAATATTTTTTATAAAGGCAAGATACCAACCCTTTTTCACCATTTCAATTTCAAATTCGGGAAAAGCGCCGAAATATTCAGTTTTTAACAACCAGTTTTTGTTTTCGTTTGCATTTTCGGGAAAAACAAGAACAGCTTCTCTTCCTTCAAACAGAAAATCAAGTCGCTTAAAGCCATTCCAGATTGATTCAGTCATTCAACCGCCGCCTTTATTGAATTATTGCTCATTTTTTGATATTCTTTCGTCTTCAGCTTTTTGTTGCAATAATCTTACGGACACAGTATTTATATGTATTTTCCAAGAACTTTCTGTAATTCTTCTTTAATAATATGATGTCCTTCGATAGTGGGATGAATGCCGTCAGCGGTCCAATGACCTGTGTTACCGTCAGCGGATAATTCATCAAATCTGTTCTGAAGCGGAACAAAATCAAAATTATATTTTTCTGCGATTTGCTTTGATATTTCAGCCATTTTTCTTACTTCGGAATCAAACTCATTCCATAATTTTTCTGTGCAGGAGCCTTTTAAGATAAAAGTTTCTAAAATTATAATTTTGATTTCAGGCAGGCTTTCTTTGATTTCATCAATCAGCATCTCATAAATCATTCTGAATTTTTTCGGGCTTACACCGCAGTTCATAGTGAGTTCGTGAGAAACATCGTTGACACCTATGAGGATTGACATATAATCGGGTTTTAAATTTATTATATCTTCCTTGATTCGGGCATAAACATCTGTAATTCTGTCTCCGCTTTTGCCGCGATTAATGAATCTGATTTTATCTCCGTTATTCTTTTCAAATTCAGAAGCTGTAAAAAACGCATATCCGCAGCCTAAGCCGGAATTAATCTGCTCCTCATCATCTCTGTTTGCATCTGTTATTGAATCACCCTGAAACAAAAATGTTTTCATATCAAAAAACTCCTTTTTAATACACTGAACAAAAAGCAAAAAGCACCTGAACCACATTATATATCAGTTATTTAACAATAAACTGTGAGTCTGCGATTTCGGCAATTTCTTCTGCTGTGGTTGCTGTTTTCATCATTTCGGCAACCCTGCTTCTTCTTTCGCGAAGTTCAGCATACATCTGATCACGCTTTTCGGCCGTGATGGGATAGAAAAGCTTGGGAACGATACCGAGAGCACCTGTGATGCGGGGAATACCCGTACCGAGAGCAAAAATCCACCATTTTGTTCTGTCACTCTGTGTTCCGATAGTAGCACCCTGAACGTAACCGATACCCTTAAGAATGAGGCTGTTGATACTGCCCATAACAGCCATCTGAAGCTTTGCGATTGTTGTTTGCGCAACGCCGAGCATAGCTTCTGCACGGTAGCCGTTCTTCCATTCGCAGTAGTCCATTGTTTCGTTGCCTATTTCTGCGGGAATAACTCGTCTTAAGCCGTAAACACACATTTCGAAGATTTCCTCAATACCCATCATTGGCAGAATAATATGCTTTTTCTGGAAGTTGTTATTGATTGAACCTATGCCGAAAACAGTCAACCACAGGAAGTCAGTCCAGGCATCTTCGAAAATCCACAGAGCCTTTGTTGAAAATCTCTTTCTGAGAGGTTCAACAAAGCTGTAGCTGATAAACTTAACCGGGAAAGCCGGAATACCGACAATGGTTTGCCAGGTGATAGAGCCGATAACGTCAATATAGAAGTTCGCTCGGCCTGTGCCGACAGAGAAACCGTTGAAGAAATTTGAAAGCACACAAATAAACATAGGCTTATTTGTGACGATAGCTTTCAATCCCTGAATTACGCTCGGCTTTTTGATTGTCTGAGCAACTCTTTCTCTTGTGGTGAGGAAGAAATAAAGACAGAAAGCAGCACCGAGAACTGCAAATGAAACACCGAAGCCTGCAAAAAGCTTGGGAAGCTTGATCTTAATCTTGTTGTTGATTACAAGGTCATAGATGATACCGAATATCTGCCTCGGAACGTCTTCAACGAAATGCGACATAAGATTAGCCGTCGCAATAAGCCTCGAACGGTCCAATGGCTCCGGTGTTATCGTTGAGCCGAAGCCTGAACGGGCAATGCTGGTAAAGGTGTTGGCGGTTTCGGTAACGATTGACATTGCAAAATAGAAAATCCATTTGGGAAGGTAATCTCCCGGAGTATCGGGGAAAATAAAAGGAATCAGCCAATACCATAATCCCAAAATAGTGAGGGGAAACTGACCGAGAAGAAGATAGGGTCTGAATTTACCCCAACGGGTTCTGGTCTTTTCAACAATAACGCCGATAAACGTATCGTTGAAGGTGTCCCACACGGTTGCAACAATGTTCTGAATTGCAAGATAGCTGAAATCGATTTTCACAACATCATATATGTATCGCTCTTTGAAATCGTTGATATTCAGGCTCTGAGCCGTATCTTCAAGAACGTAGGCAACAGTTTCTTTTATGCCGACAAATCGTCTGTTTTTGAGAAGAACGGAATTATCGGTAGTTTCAACAATCTCTCTTTCTGTTGACATAATTTCACCCGACTTTCTGTAATTTTAATAAATAATTGTTTGAAAATTTTAACGGTTTGATACTGCAATGCTGATCAGAACAGAGTCTTTGTGCCTGCTTTGTATTCCCCCGAAATATAGGAATTATGTTTTCTTTTTTAAATCAATCATTCTCAACGGCTTTCAGCCATTCACGGGCAATAATCATATGACCCGCTATGGTGGGATGAGTGCCGTCCCAGATAAAATACTCTATTTTTGACCTTTCTGCATTTTCTTTAATTTTATCATAAAGAGGAACGAAAATGCA
>JAZSLR010000126.1:0-4149 GCA_045535475.1 Acutalibacteraceae bacterium
GTTTATGACACTTGGGCGGAGTATTACAAAGATTATTTCGTTGATATTTATGCTTTCACAAAATCGAAGTTTGAGAAAAACGAGATTGAGCCCGAAATAATGGAAGCGGTTGAGCTTATCAGCAAGAATTTTGATGAAATATTCAGCGTTACAAACAACACTGCCTGCCTTTGTCATGGCGATTTTTGGATGCCGAATCTGATAATTGATTTTTGGAAATCCGAGCTTGCGGGGGCGGTTGACCCGTTTGATATGCTGTGGGCTGAACCCGAATATGAGATATTCTGTCTGACACTCGGTTTCGGCGAAAAGCTGAAGCTTTATGATGAATACAAAAAAAGAAATCCGACCTCAAAATATTGCGATTTGAAGGTCGAACTTTATGCTCTGTGCAACGAGCTGAACTGGTATATTCTCTTGGGCGAAATGGGACACGATTACTTGATGTTCCGAGCAAAAAGATTGATAAAGATTGTGAAAGAAATGGGATTGAGTTTATAACACGGGAGTGAAAACTATGGATAAGAACGCAGCAATTAACTTTGTTGTACAAAACGCACGACCCCTTGAATTAGCTATCTACAAATATTTCTTTGAAAACGAATCAAATCAAGCTGTTGTTGATGAGCTTTTGAATTTTCAAAACGCTGATGGCGGTTTTGGAAATGCTATTGAGCCTGATTTTTTCAATCCCAATTCAAGTCCTATTGCAACAAACGATGCAATAATCACTCTTTACCGTGTGAATGCACTTGACAGTGATTACGATATTGTAAAAGGAATAGTCAGATATTTGGAATCACACGATTCTTTTGATGAAGATAAAAAGCGTTGGTTATTTGCGATAGACAGTAACAAGGATTATCCGCATGCAATTTGGTGGGAGAAAAAAGGTGACAGCATCAGCGGATTTAATCCGTCAATATCTTTGGCTGCATTTATGATTTGCTATGGCAATCGTATATCTCTTTATGAAGGAATCATAAAAGAAGGATTTGAATATCTTGAAACAGCCGAAGAAATAAGCGGCGATTCATTGAAATGTTTTCTGCTTGCATACGAGCTTTTAAAGAATAACAGTATAACTGATGTTATTGATTTGGTACAGTTCAAAGAATTGTTATGCAAAGCTATTGATAATTCCATATGCAAGGATGTTGAAAAATACGGTGTTGAATATGTACCTATGCCGTCCGACTTTTTCTCTGGCACATATTTGGAATTTACCACGTCTGAAACAAAAATTCTGATAGCTGCGGAAAAAGATATTTTAGGCAAACTGCAAATGGAAGACGGTGGATTTGACATCACTTGGAAATGGTATACTCCGTATCCTGAATTTGAACAAGCAAGAGCTTGGTGGCGTCCTCGCATTACTATTGAAAAGCTTCTTTTTAATGAGGTGCAGATATGAAAACCGATATATTAAAACAAAACGAAAAAAGCTGGAATGCATTGGCTGAAGATTTCTTCGGCGTAACTGCTTTGCCCGTACTGGGTTGTTCAATCCCTACAGAGGATGAACTGCACCTTTTTCCCGACCTTAACGGCAAAGCTGTGTTTGAAATGGGCTGCGGAAGCGGTCATTCGCTCAAATGGTGTGCCGAACACGGAGCAAAAGAGCTTTTCGGTCTTGATATTTCAGAAGAACAACTAAAAGCAGCCAATAAATTGTTGGGCGAAAACGGATATTCCTGCACACTCTATCATCAGCCTATGGAAGATAACACAAGCATTCCGCAGGATTATTTTGACGTTGTTTATTCAATCTACGCAATCGGTTGGACAACCAACCTTGAGAAAACAATAAAAAATGCAGCATCTTATCTGAAACAAGGCGGCGCATATATTTTCTCTTGGGATCATCCGCTTCTTCATTGTGTTGACTTGGAAAGCGTTGCTATTTCAGGCGGTAACAGAACCGTTGCAACCGAAGAACGTATAATTTTCAGCGGCAACTATCTTGAAGAAGATTACTATACATTTGAGAAATACGGCAACCCTCTTACTCTGCAAAACCGCAAACTTTCAACATACATAAACACCCTTGCTGATGCAGGCTTTGCTGTTGAAAGAGTTATTGAAGAAACAAGTGAAACTGTTCTTGAAAAGTCAAAGGACTTCAGTTCGGGTTATTATGCCGATTTCAAAGCGAAACATTTTCCTCTATCAATTGTTATTAAGGCAAGAAAGCTATGATTTTTGAGGTGTAGAAATGTTTGAACTTGAACAAGTTTGCAATAAAAATATGTCACATTACAGCGAATATGAAAAAGTATTTGAAACTGATTTGAAGCAGTATCAATCAAGAATTTATCCGTCTGAAAATGCGGAAGTTTTGCGTTGGTATCACATAAAAGCAGACGAGAAATATATTGGTGCAATTTGGTTGGAGAAGAATGCCAACGACGATTTCGCTGTTTTAGGTGTTTTCATAGCAGATGAACTTTACAGAAATAAATGCATCGGTAAATCGGCGGTTGAACAAATAGTCAAAAATGATTTTCAGTATATGAACACAAATAAAATACTTCTTCGTGTCCGTGAAGAAAACGAAAGAGCAATCAGATGTTACAAATCGGTTGGATTTAAAGAAAATCGCAGATTCAGAAAAAATGATTTGAATGTTATTGAAATGACATATGAGGCTTGATTATGATTTACAGAAAATATGAAAGCAGGGATATTTCTGCAATACGAGATATTCTCGAAAATGATTTAGGCTATAACTGTAAACTTGAAAACCTAAATAATCGTATTAATGAAATGATGAAACGGGGCAATTATCAGATTTTTGTTGCCTGCGACGGTGACAAAGTTGTCGGTTACATAGGCTGTGTAAATTACCTTGCGTTTGAACTTGAAAATGAAGGTATGAAGATAATCGCTCTCGCAGTTTCAAAGGAATATCGTAGAAAAGGTATCGGCACAGCATTGCTCAAAACTGCAGAGCAATGGGCAAAAGAAAATAATATTGAAGTTATACTTCTCAACAGTGGTTTACCCAGAGAAGATGCACACGCATTTTACGAATCACAAGGCTATTTCAAAAAGAGTTATGGGTTTATAAAGAAGATATAACAACGGAGAAAAGTTTATGATTAAGATAGCAACCCCAAACGACACAAGAGTATTAGCAGAATTAGCAATACAGATGTGGTGTAATCACACGGCATCGGAACTTGAAGCAGATTTTGCTGAGATTGTTAATAGCAATGAGGCGGTATGCTTTATTAAATATGTTGATGAGGTTCCCGTAGGTTTTGCACAGTGTCAGCTTCGCCACGATTATGTTGAGGGTACACACTCATCTCCCGTCGGTTATCTGGAAGGAATATTCGTTGTTCCCGAATATCAGCATAAAGGATATGTAAAAGAACTGTTGCACGAATGTGAATTGTGGGCAAAAGAAAAAGGTTGTTCGGAATTTGCAAGTGATTGTGAACTTGACAACATAAACAGTTTTAATTTTCATATGGCAATGGGTTTTGAAGAAGCAAACCGTGTTATATGTTTCAGAAAAGAGTTGAGGTAATTCAATATGGTCAGAAAAGCAACTAATAACGATATACCTGCGATAGCCGAATTATACCGTGAGCAATTCAGAGAAATGGCAAAGCTGATTCCCGATTTTATAAAAGAAGGCGACCAGAGCACAGAGTTTATTGAGAATACAATTACTAATGAAGAGTCAGATATTCTTGTTTATGAGAACGATGGTATGACTGTCGGTTTTATCCTGCTTCAAGCCAAAACAAGACCCGATTTTCCGTTTATGCTTCCCGGAAAGTATTGCTATATAATGGATATAATCGTAACTGAAAGCCATCGTGGTAAAGGTTTCGGAACAGCTTTAATGAATGCTGCCAAGGATTGGGCAAAAGAACGAGATTGTAATTTTATAAACCTTGATGTTCTTGTAAATGATCCCGGTGCAATTAAACTCTATGAAAAACTTGGTTTTATCCCTAAAGCACAAGAAATGTATTGTAAGTTGTAAAAGAAGGTGTTGCTTGTGGCAAAAGTCTATTTGATTTGCGGCAAAATCTGCTGCGGTAAAACTACATACGCACAAAAGCTTTGTAAAGAAAAGAATGCTGTACTGCTATCTGTTGATGAAATAATGCTTGCTCTTTTCGGTCAGCATTG
>JAZSLR010000035.1:0-19571 GCA_045535475.1 Acutalibacteraceae bacterium
CGCAGATGATGATTTTGCCGTTTTCGCAAAAAACATCATAGGTGTTTTTTCCGTCAACGCTTTCAATGCTGCGAAGCTCAAAAATATCCGCAATTTCAGGTGTGTTTCTTAAAATAAGATTTTTCATTTTGTTCTCCGAAAAAATTATTTATACTGATTTATTATACTATAAAAAGGCAAGGCAAGCAAGTTTTTTTAATGAATTAACAGAATGTTTAATAATTTTTGATGCCGATGTGCTAAAATAAATTGTCAAAAGCAAATTTTCAGCATATAAATTGATAAAAATTTTCATAAATTATCAAATAATGCTTTACACTCAGCCTTAAATAAAGTAAAATATATATTAATTATAATATAAAAAGGCGGTGCTTGAAATGCAACCTGTTTATAAGCGAATCCTTCTTAAGCTCAGCGGTGAAGTTCTTGCCGGCGGGAAGGGTCACGGTTTTGATTTTGAAACTATCAACTCGATCTGCAAATCCGTCAGCGAGCTTACAAAGCTTGGAGTTGAAGTCGGTCTTGTTGTAGGAGGCGGCAACTTCTGGAGAGGTCGCTCCGGCGGTAATATGGACAGAACACGTGCCGACCACATCGGTATGCTTGCAACTGTTATGAATTCCCTTGCTCTTGCAGATTCTCTTGAACAGTTCGGCGTGACGGTCAGAGTGCAGAGCGCAATCGAGATGCATCAGATTGCGGAAACATACATCAGAAACAGGGCTGTCCGTCATCTTGAAAAGGGCAGACTCGTTATCTTCGCAAGCGGAACGGGTAATCCGTTCTTCTCAACCGATACCTGCGCAGCTCTCAGAGCGGCAGAAATCAAAGCGGATATCATTTTCAAGGCAACAAACGTTGACGGCGTTTACGATAAGGACCCCAACAAATACCCCGACGCAGTCAAGTATGATGTTGTAACTCACAGCGAGGTTCTCGAAAAAGACCTCAAGGTTATGGATTCAACGGCAGCATCGCTTTGCCGTGACAATAACATTCCCATCCTCGTTTTCAACCTTGAAAACCCGGAAAATATCATTAAAGCTGTTCTCGGTGAAAACATCGGAACAATAGTCAAGGAGGGCTAAAATATGCAGACAGTATTTGCAATGGCAGAAGAAAAAATGGGCAAGACTCTTAATGCACTCAAGGGCGAGTATTCATCAATGAGAGCAGGCAGAGCAAACGCTTCGGTTCTCGATAAAATCAGAGTAGACTATTACGGCACTCCCACTCCCATCAATCAGATGGCAGCCGTTGCTGTTGCTGAGGCAAGAATCCTTACAATCCAGCCTTGGGACACTTCGACACTCCACACAATCGAAAAGGCAATTCAGGCTTCGGATATCGGCATCAATCCTCAGAACGACGGCAGAATCATCCGCCTTGTGTTCCCTCAAATTACAGAGGAACGCCGTAAGGACCTTTGCAAGGAAGTCAAAAAGATGGCTGAAGATTCAAAGGTTTCAATCCGTTCAACAAGACGTGACTGCATCGATAAGGTAAAGAAGATGGAAAAAGCATCCGAAATCACAGAGGACGACCTTAAGCATGCAGAAAAGAAGCTTCAGGATATCACCGATAAATACATTAAGGATATTGAAAAGCTTTCGGAAGACAAAGAAAAAGACATTATGGAAATTTAACGTGATTGTTACAGAGGGCGGTTGCGGCTGCCCTCTGTAATCTCCGGTTTAATCAGCAGCTTCAGAAGGAGAAAGATTTAAATGACGAAGGAAGAACTTTCGGAAATCATCCTGCCCCGCCATATTGGTATAATTATGGACGGCAACGGCAGATGGGCAAAGCAGAGAGGACTCAAAAGAAGTGAGGGTCATAAGGAAGGTGCAAAGGTTTTCAGAGCAATCTGTGACTATGCTGCCGAAATCGGAATTGAGTGCCTGACCTTCTATGCTTTTTCAACCGAAAACTGGAAACGCCCTGCCGATGAGGTTGAGGCGATAATGAATCTTTTCAGAGATTACCTTTTTGAAGCACAAGAAAGAGAAGAAGAAAACGAAGCAAAGGGTATGCGGATCCGCTATATCGGTGACAGAAAAGCATTGCCCGAAGATATAATTAATCTCATCGGTCAGCTTGAAGCACATTCGGCTGAAAAAAACCATATTACCGTTAATCTTGCTGTCAATTACGGGGGAAGAGATGAAATCCTTCATTCCGTAAAAGAAATTGCAAAGAAGGTTGCGGCAGGGGAGTTAAATCCCGGAGAAATAACATTGAAAAATATAGACGAAAATCTCTACACAGCGGGTCAGCCTGACCCCGATCTGATTATCAGACCGAGCGGAGAATATCGTCTTTCCAATTTCCTTATCTGGCAGGCAGCTTATTCTGAATTCTGGTTTTCGGATATACTTTGGCCTGACTTCACGTCAGATGACCTGGATAAGGCAATTATAGATTACAGCAAAAGAAACAGACGCTTCGGCGGAGTGTGATTCTGACAGGAGGCGGTTGAAAAACATATTTACTAATAAAAATGAATTGAGAGTGAAAAAATGAAAGTAAGAATAATAACAGGTATTACCTGTGCATTGATAGTAATAATGCTGCTTGTGTTTACCGGTCTGGGTTATCAGGGGGTTATGAGTATCCCTATGGGTGCAATTGCAGCAATTGCGGCATATGAAGTTATGCGTGTTTCAAAATGCAAAAACAAAGTACTGACAGCTGTTTCAATGATAGCGGCGGCAATCGGTCCTGCTTATGTGGACTTCGGTTTGCAGAAGTATATCCCCATTCCGCTTTCTGCAATAATCATAATTTATGTTATTGCATTGCTGATAATAATGCTTAAATTTTACGATACAACCAAGTTTGAGCACGTTGCATTGGCTCTGTTCGCATCATTGATTATTCCCGGTGCACTCGGCACATTTTTTAAGGTAAGAGATCTTTGCGTTGAATATCCCGACCTTTTCCAGCGTTCGCACTGCGTGTTCCTTATTCTCAGCGCTATGTACTGCGCCTGGATGAGCGACACCTGGGCATATTTCGTCGGAAGCAAATTCGGAAAGCATAAGCTTGCACCCAGAATCAGCCCCAAAAAGTCTGTTGAAGGTGCGATAGGCGGTGTTTTCGGAACTGCGCTTTTCTGCGTGGTAACATATTTTATCTGTGATTACACCTGCTTCCGCAACGAAACGCTCAATGTGTGGATGGTTCTTGCAGGTTCAATAATCCTTGCAATTCTCGGTATGTGCGGCGACCTTTCGGCATCGGTTATCAAGAGAAATTTCGGCGAAAAGGACTTTGGAAACCTCTTCCCCGGTCACGGCGGTGTTCTTGACAGAATCGACAGCTTCCTTGTAACAATGCCTTCGCTTTATGTAATGATTGAGATTGGTCTTGCAATTGCAGGCAGATAATATTTAAAGGTGATATAAAATGACCAAAACCCTTGCCGTTCTCGGCTCAACAGGTTCAATAGGGGTTCAGGCTCTTGAAGTAGCGGAGCTTATGGGCTTTGAAGTCCTGGCACTTACCGCAAACTCAAGAACCGATATAATTGAGGAACAAATCAGAAAATTCGCACCCCGCATTGCGGCGGTTGCAGATGAAAAAGCTGCGGCGGATTTAAAAATCAGAGTGTCGGATACCTCAACAAAAATCCTTTCAGGTAAGCATGGAGTTGAGGAGTGTGCACGTTGCGGTGCAGATACCGTGCTTAACAGCATTGTAGGCATTGCAGGTCTTGCGCCGACACTTGCTGCGATAGATACGGGCAGCAACATCGCTCTTGCAAATAAGGAAACTCTTGTTGCGGGCGGTAAAATCGTGCTTGATGCGGCAAAGAAGAACGGCGTTTCGATTCTTCCGGTTGACAGCGAGCATTCAGCAATTTTTCAGTCACTTCAGGGATGTCAGAGCGACAAACAGATAAAAAGACTTATCTTAACGGCATCGGGCGGGCCTTTCTTCGGCAAAAAGAAGGAAGAGCTTGAAAATGTTACCATTGAGCAGGCACTTAACCATCCCAACTGGAGTATGGGTGCAAAAATAACCATCGACTCTGCTACAATGATGAACAAGGGGCTTGAACTTATCGAAGCCGCGTGGCTTTTCGGTATGAAAGCATCGGATATCGATATTCTTGTCCACCGTCAGAGCATAGTCCATTCGCTTGTTGAGTATATTGATAATTCGGTTATTGCTCAGCTCGGAGTGCCCGATATGAGAATACCCATTCAGTATGCACTGACTTATCCCGACAGATTTGTAAGTCCCGTCAGGCAGCTTGACCTGGCTCAGGCGGCAACGCTTACATTTGAAAAGCCTGATTATGAAACCTTCGCTTGCATAAACTTATGCAGAAAGGCTTTCGAAAAGGGCGGACTTTATCCCGCGGCAGTCAATGCCGCAAACGAAAAGGCAAACGAGCTTTTCAGAAGCGGAAAAATCAGATTCCTCGATATACCCAAAGCTGTTGAAGCGGCTTTCGATTACACGGCAGATGTTTCGGAATATACTCTTGAGCAGGTTTTCGAAACCGACAGTCTCATCCGCTCCGAAACGGAAAGGTTATTTATATGAACGCAATCCCTCTTTTTTCTCTGGCAAGCGTATGGGGAAAAGCGTGGCCGATACTGATAGCCATTCTTTTCTTCGGTCTTATAATAATGTTCCACGAACTCGGTCACTTCATTTTCGCAAAGCTTTTCGGGGTTCAGGTCAATGAATTCTCAATGGGTATGGGTCCCACTCTTTTCAAACGCAAAAAGGGCGAAACAAAATATTCACTCAGGCTTTTCCCGATTGGCGGTTTTGTTAGTATGGAGGGTGAGGACGAGGACAGCGAAAACGAGCGGGCTTTTTGCAATAAACCCGTGTGGCAGAGATTCATTATTGTTGCTGCAGGCGGTGTTGTTAACCTCATAATGGGTGTGATAATCGTTGCGGTTATGCTTTGTATGACCGATCTTATCGGCACTCCCGAGATTCATTCATTCCACGAAACCGCAGTCAGCAATCAGCAACTTCAGGTTGACGACAAAATCAAAGAAATCAATGGAAGAAAAGTTTTTTCCGAATACGATATCAGCTTTCTGATGTCAAGAGATGATGACGGAATTATTGATTTTGTTGTTGAAAGAAACGGCGAAAAAGTTAATCTTGATGCGGTTGAATTCAAAACTGAAGACAGAAACGGTCAGTTTACCATTATCTATGATTTTATAATAAAAGGCGTTGAACCGGGCTTTGTTTCGGTTGCAAAAAATGCGGTTCTTGAGTCGGTTTCAATTGCGAGAGTTGTATGGGTAAGCCTTCTCGACCTTGTGACGGGCAGATACGGATTAAGCGACCTTTCGGGTCCTATCGGTACGGTTACGATTATTGCGGATGTTGCCCAGAATGCGGCATCAAAACAGATTGACTGGTCACAGCTTCTAATGATTATGGCACTGATTGCAATCAACATCGGTCTGTTCAATCTTCTTCCGCTTCCCGCACTCGACGGTGGCAGACTCTTCTTTATGGCGATTGAATTCATTTTCAGAAAACCCGTTCCGAGAAAATACGAAGGATGGGTTCACGCGGTAGGTCTTGTTCTTCTCCTTCTGCTGATGGTTGTTATCTCATTCAGCGATGTAATGAGACTCATAAAAGGTTAGGTGTAATTTATGTTAAGACGCAACAGCAAGCGCGTTAAAGTAGGCAATATTTTCATCGGCGGCGATTCTCCGATAACCGTTCAGTCTATGCTTAATAAGCCTGCCTCGGATATTGAAAGCAGTGTTGCTCAGGCGGTTGCGCTTGAAAAGGCGGGATGCGAAATTATCCGAGCCGCAGTGCCCGATATGGCGGCAGTTAAGCTGATTGAAAAGCTCAAGGAAAATTTAACCGTACCCGTTGTTGCGGATATTCATTTTGATTACCGTCTTGCACTCGCAAGCCTCGATGCCGGAGTTGATAAAATCAGAATCAATCCCGGTAACATCGGCTCTATGGACAGAGTAAAGGCTGTTGCAGATGCCTGCAAGGCAAAGAACGTTCCCATACGCATCGGCGTAAATTCAGGCTCACTCGAAAAAGAATTGCTCGCAAAATACGGCTCGCCCTGCGCTCAGGCGCTTGCAGAAAGTGCACTGGGTCACGTTGCACTTCTTGAACAGTGTGATTTTGACGATATCGTTATTTCAATAAAATCTTCATCGGTTCCGACTATGATTGAGTCATACAGACTCGTTGCCGAAAAATGTGATTATCCTCTGCATCTTGGTGTAACCGAGGCGGGCACTCACGATATGGCGCTTATCAAATCATCTGTCGGTATCGGCTCGCTTCTTCTTGACGGCATCGGTGACACAATCCGTGTTTCAATGACAGATGATCCCGTTAACGAGGTTTCAGCGGCTGTCGGAATTCTCAAATCCTGCGGTCTCAGAAACGGCGGTGTGGATATCGTTGCGTGCCCGACCTGCGGAAGAACAAAAATCGACCTTATCGGACTTGCAAAGGAAGTTGAGTCAAGGCTTTCGGGATGCAAAAAGAATATAAAGGTTGCGGTTATGGGCTGTGCGGTCAACGGACCGGGCGAAGCCCGTGAAGCCGATATCGGCATTGCAGGCGGTGACGGCTGTGCACTTATTTTCAAAAAAGGCGAAATTGTTTGTAAAGTTCCCGAAAACGAAGCCGTTAACACTCTTATTTCAGAAATAGATAAGTTATAAAATACCACGGGCAGAGCAATCTGCCCTTTTTTAGAGGTAACCGCTGATTAAACCGAATTTACAATTCTCAGCGGCTACTTTTCCGTCATAAAACGCCCCAAATACTCGTTAATACACAAAGTATTGCCTGCGTTTTTTGACGTTTCTGACAAAAAACTATCTCGCTGACAATCGCAACCCGGTTTAATCAGCGGTTACTAAAACGAGGACAAAATGCAGGAAAACAACATTTTAAATTTTATAGGCGACTATATCAATGCAGGGCTGCGCGAAATTTTTACGGGCGGTCTTGTTGAGCGTATATCGCTTGATGAAGAAACATTAAAACTGAGTATTGTTGCTCGGTTTGACAGATATATAGAGGATAACTTTATTCTCAACGCTCAAAACGAAATCAAATCGGCACTCGGAATCAACAAAGCGGTTATAACTCCGCTTTATCATCAGAGTGCTTTTTCGGATAAATGCATTCCTCAGCTTGTCAGAGCAATAAAAGAAAACGTTGCTGCGGCAAACGGTTTTCTTGAGAATGCAAAAATCACCGTAAAGGATAATATAATTGAAATCTTTGTTTATAACGGTGCTGATATTCTCATTGAATCAGGTACAAAGGACTTCGTTTCAAGATACGTGAAAGACACCTTTGGGGTTCTTGTTGCGGTTGAAATCACGGGCGAAGCAAGCGCAAAGCTTGATTCACCCGAATATGTTCAGATGCAGGCGGACGGAATCAAAATTGAAGTGCCGGTTGAAGAAGATTTAAGCAAACCCAAAGAAGCCAAGCAGGAGTATGATGATTTGCCCATATCCCTGACCAATGCAAAGGTTATTTACGGCAGCAAAATCAAGTCAAAGCCCGTCCCTCTCAGCGGAATTTCAATCGAGGACGGCAATGTTACCGTCTGGGGCAAGGTTTTTTCGCTTGATATGCGTGACACCAAGGACGGCAAGCGCAAGATTATCAATTTCAATATTACCGATAAAACAAGTTCATATACAGTCAAGATTTTTGAGGCTGTGCAGAATTGTGAACAGCTTGTTGCCGGACTTGCAAACGGTAAAACCATTATGCTCAGAGGTCACGTTGAGTATGACGACTATATCAAGACCTACTGCATAAAGGCAAACTCGATTATGATTATCGAAGAAATTCCCATTAAAGATACCGCCGAAGAAAAACGAGTAGAGCTTCATATGCATACCAATATGTCTGCAATGGACGGTATGACAAGTGCTGCAAAGCTTGTTGCAAGAGCAGCAAAGTGGGGTCACAAGGCTGTGGCGATAACAGACCACGGTGTTGTTCAGGCATATCCCGAAGCTGCCGCTGCAGCAAAGGAAAACGGCATAAAAGTCATCTACGGTATGGAAGGCTATTTCGTTGATGATTCCGTTAAAATTGTGACGGGTGAAAAGAATATGCCTCTTGACGGTACATTCATTGTTTTTGACGTTGAAACAACGGGATTGCGTACTGATAAGGTGCGCCTTACCGAAATCGGTGCAGTCAAATATGTTGACGGTGCGGAGAGAGCAAGATTCCAGACTTTCGTTAATCCCGAAACGCCCATTCCGTCAAAGATTACAGATCTTACGGGGATAACAAACGCAATGGTTGCGAATGCACCCAAAGAGGCAGAAGCTGTTAAAAAATTCTTTGAATTCTGCGGTGACGGCGTTCTTGTTGCCCACAATGCAACATTCGATACCGATGTCATAAAGCACACCTGCCGAAGAAACGGCATTGAATATAACTATACTCATATTGATACCCTTGTTATGGCGCAAAGCCTGATTGAAGGAATCAAGAACTATAAGCTTGATTCGCTTCAGAAGCACTTCAAGCTTCCTTCGTTCGACCACCACAGAGCGGATGAGGACGCAGGTGCGCTTGCGGGAATTTTCGAAAAACTTCTTGAGCTTTGCAGGGAAAAGGGCGTTGAAAATGTTTGTGAAATCAATGAAAAAATCCCCGTAAATGTCAAAAGACTGCCGACTTACCACATCATTCTTCTTGCGAAAAACAAGGTTGGTCTCAAGCATCTTTATCAGCTTATTTCAAAATCAAATCTTGAGTATTATTACCGCCATCCGAGAATCCCCAAGAGCGAGCTTATGGCTCATAGAGAAGGTCTTATCGTCGGAAGCGCCTGCGAAGCGGGTCAGCTTTATCAGGCAATATTTATGGGCAGACAGGAAGAAAAGCTCATTGAGATGGCAAGTATGTATGACTACCTTGAAATCCAGCCCAACGGCAATAATGCCTTTATGATTCGCGAGGGAATGGTGGATTCGGAGGAAGAGCTTAACGAAATCAGCAGACGCATTATCCACCTTGCCGATAAGGTTGGCATTCCCGTTGTTGCAACGGGCGACGTTCACTTTATGGAAGACACCGACAGCATATTCAGAGAGATTCTTATGGCGGGTCAGGGATTCAAAGATGCATCCGAGCAGGCACCGCTTTATCTGAGAACAACCCAGGATATGCTCAGCCAGTTTGAGTATCTCGGCGAGGATACGGCTTATGAGGTTGTTGTTAAAAATCCCAACCTTATCGCCGATATGTGTGAAGAAATAAAGCCGATTCCCGACGGCACATATCCTCCCAAAATCGAAGGCTCCGATGAAGAACTCCGACGTATCTGTTACGAGAGAATGGAGGATTATTACGGCTCTCCGCTTCCCGAATATATCAAGGAAAGACTTGACAAAGAGCTTGAATCCATTATCAAAAACGGATTTGCCGTTCTTTATATTATTGCACAGAAGCTTGTCTGGAACTCGATGGAAAACGGCTACTATGTCGGTTCGCGAGGTTCTGTTGGTTCATCGTTCGTTGCATTTGCGGCGGGTATTTCCGAGGTTAATCCTCTTGTTCCGCATTATATCTGCGAAAGCTGTAAGCACAGTGAATTCTTCTATAAGGGTGAATACGGCTCGGGCTATGATATGCCCCCGAAGGATTGCCCCGTCTGCGGAAAGCCGATGCACCGTGACGGTCACGATATACCTTTTGAAACCTTCCTTGGTTTCTACGGGGACAAGCAGCCTGATATTGACCTTAACTTCTCGGGTGAATATCAGTTCTATGCTCACCGCTACACCGAAGAGCTTTTCGGAAAAACGCACGTTTTCAAAGCGGGTACAATCGGCACTCTTGCAGATAAAACCGCGTTCGGCTTCGTCAAAAAATGGGCAGAGGAAAAAGGCGTATTCCTTTCAAGAGCAGAGGAAGAACGGCTTGTTCAGGGCTGCGTTGGCGTTAAAAGAACAACTGGTCAGCATCCCGGCGGTATGGTTGTTGTGCCTGCGGATATGGATGCTGAGGATTTCACACCCATTCAGCACCCCGCCGATGATGCGGATTCAATCCACAGAACAACTCACTTCGACTTCCACTCACTCCACGACACAATTCTCAAGCTTGATAATCTCGGCCACGATGTTCCGACGCTTTATAAACATCTCGAGGACTTAACGGGCATATGTGTTATGGATGTTGATATATGCGACCCGAAGCTCTATGAGCTGTTAACAACTCCCGAGCCTCTCGGAGTAACTGCTGAGGATATTGACTGTGAAACGGGAACTCTTTCACTTCCCGAACTCGGAACTCCGTTTGTCCGTCAGATGCTTATGGAATCTCAGCCGAAGAATTTCTCCGATATGCTTCAGATTTCGGGTCTTTCACACGGCACCGATGTTTGGATAGGTAACGCGCAGGATCTTATCAAAAACGGCACCTGCACGATTTCCGAAGTTATCGGTACCCGTGATAATATTATGGTTTACCTTATCAACAAGGGTGTTGAAAAAGGTATGGCATTCAAGATTATGGAGATTGTCCGTAAGGGCAAGGCGACTAAGCTTCTGACCGATGAACACAAGCAGGCGATGATAGATAACGGCGTTCCGCAGTGGTATCTTGATTCGTGTATGAAAATCAAATATATGTTCCCGAAGGCTCACGCGGCGGCATATGTCAGCGCGGCGATGCGTCTTGCGTGGTACAAGCTTTACAGACCCGTTGAATATTACGCAACCTTTATGACCGTACGTGGTGAAGATATTGACACCGCTGCTGTTCTTGCGGGCAGGGGAGCGGTCAAAAAGAAAATGGATGAAATCAAGCAGAAAATGCTGATGAAAACCGCAACGGCAAAGGAAGAAGGTACATTCACATCCTTGCAGGTTATCAACGAAATGATGGCACGAGGTGTTGAAATTCTTCCGATTGATATTTATAAATCCACCGCAAACCGCTATATTATTGAGGACGGAAAGATAAGACTCCCGTTCTCGGCTATTGCAGGCTGCGGCGGCAGAGCTGCGGAAGGGCTTGAAGCGGCACGCAACGACGGCGGAGGAGATTTCCTTTCAATCGAAGATTTCCAGCTTCGTTCGGGTGCTTCAAAAACCATCATTGCAGCTCTTGAAGAGGGCGGCGCGTTTGAATCGCTTCCGAAATCAACCCAGCTCAGCTTCTTTTAACAGGTGTAATTTATGAACAAAACCAAAATCCCCCTGCGTCAAAGGACGTGGTATAAGCTTGATAATGCGGCAAAGGTATTTCCCGGGCAGGACAGCTCCTCGTGGTCGAATGTCTACAGACTTTCGGCAACTCTTACCGAAGCCGTTGACCCTGCTTTGCTTGAAAAGGCGCTTGAAATAACTCTCAGGCGCTTCCCGACCTTTGATGTCAGAATGCGTAACGGCTTTTTCTGGCACTATCTTGAAAAAAATCCTTACGGTATACCTCCCGTTATGGAGGATATCGCAAATCCCTGCACCAGATTTAAAATGAAGGAAAACAGAGGATATCTTTTCAAGGTTTATTACTATGAACAGCGTCTGTCGGTTGAGTTTTATCATTCTCTGACCGACGGATACGGCGCATCACGGTTTTTTATGACTCTTGTTGCGGTTTATCTTCGGCTTACGGGCAAGGATATTCCGAGCGGAGAAAGTGTTTTTGACGTCAACGAAAAGCCGCGTCCCGAAGAATCGGAGGATTCATATTCAAAAGTCTGCAATTCAAAGGCAAAAGCAAAAAGACTTCAGAAATTTACTTACCGCTTTAAAGGCAAAAGACTGCCGAAGCACGTTGTCAATGTCACAACCGGCTATATGTCCGTTTCGGCAATAAAAGAAAAAGCCGCGGAGCACGGAGTGACCGTTACCGAATATCTTGCGGCGGTTTTGCTCTGGGTTATGTATAATATGCAGAAGCAGGAGGAAAAGAATAGGGAAAAGCACGTCGGCATTCAGATTCCCGTCAACGCAAGAGGCTTTTTCGGCAGTGAAACCCTCCGCAACTTTATGCTTTGCTATTCATTTCAGATTGACCCGAAAATGGGTGAGTATACCTTCCCGGAAATCGTGAAGCAGCTTTCCCTTTACCTTCGTTTTATAAATAATGAAAAGGAATTGCAGGCGATGATGAACGGAAATATGGGAATCGAAAGAAACCCGCTGATGAAAATTATTCCGTCGTTCGTCAAGGATTTCGGCGTGAATGTTGTTTATAAAATTGCGGGTGAAAAGGCTACAAGCTGCCTTATTTCCAATGTCGGAATAATTAAAACGCCCAAGGAAATGGAACAATATATAGAAAAGCTGGTTCTTGTTATGGGTCCTGCGATGATTAACGGAGCAAGATGCGGCTCACTTTCATACAAAGGCACTCTTGCGTTCACCATTTCAAATATTTATGTAAGCACAAAAATTCAGAAAGAATTTTTCACCACTCTCGTTAAATTCGGTATTCCCGTTAAAATAGAAAGCAATAAAAATGCAATTATGGGAGGTGGCCGCTGATGTCATACTGTGTCAACTGCGGAGTTGAGCTCGAAAAAGGATGCCCGTCGTGCCCCTTGTGCGATACTCCCGTTATTAATCCGAAGGAAATGAAAACCAATGAGGAAAAACCCGTTTATCCTGAAAATATCAGCATACCGAAATCTTTGAGTAAAAAATACTGGGTTTTTGTTTTCTCTCTTGTTTTGCTGATTCCGAATCTTGTGTTGATAATTCTGAATGCTCTTATATTTGACAGCGGTGTTGTCAAATACATTGTCGGCGGATTCATAGTTGCGTGGATATGGTTTCTTTTTCCTCTTTTGTGGAAAAAACCTATTCCCGTTATTCTTCTTGCGATTGATGCAATTGCGCTTTTGACCTATCTTGATATGTATAAAATTTACGGTGACGACAACGGCTGGTTTAATTCGATTGTGCTTCCCGTCGTTATTGCGCTTTGGGCGATATGCAATTTGTTTATATTCTGGCTTAAAAAGCCGAGAAGCAAGGCTTTGATTTCGATTGCAGTTCTCGGTGCAATCAGCGTAATGTCATTTGTGATTGAAATATGTATGAATATGTTCTATGAAGGTAAGCTTCAGGTTGTAATTTCGGTTGTGCTGACAGCATGTTGCGTATCGCTGATGATACTTTTTATCTTTTTAGAAAAGAGCAGACGCTTTAAAGCGTGGGCAGAACGTAAATTCTTTATGTGATGAATATAGAAAGGAAGAACGATAATGAAGAAAAAGTCTATTGCTTCTTATGCTGTGCTTGGTGCGGCAGGTGCTGCAGCGGTTGCGACGGCAATCAAAGCGGCAAAGTTTGTTCCCGAAAAAAGAGAGCTGCCTTCTCTTAATGAAGAAAAGGTTGATGCGGAGAGATGCCTTGAACATCTTTCAAAAGCAATCTCGATTCCGACAATCAGCTATCCCGACAAAGAAAATATAGATTTCTCACAGTTTGATGCTTTTCACGCATTTCTTGAAGAAGCATTTCCTCTTATTCATAAGAACCTTAAAAAAGAGGTTATTCAGGAAGCAAGCCTTATCTATCATTGGAAAGGCACAAGAGATGACCTTGAACCCATTGCACTTCTCGCTCATCAGGATGTAGTTCCCGTTTCGGAGGGTACCGAGCAGGATTGGACTTACGCTCCTTTCAGCGGTCACAATGACGGCGAATTTATCTGGGGCAGAGGCACTCTCGATATGAAAAATCACCTTATTGGTGTTATGGATGCGGTTGAAACCCTTCTTGAAGAAGGCTTTCAGCCTGAAAGAGACGTTTATCTTCTTTTCGGTCAGGACGAAGAGGTTGTTGCCTCTGAGGATGGTGGCGCAAAGAATATTATGCGCACCCTCAAAGAAAGAGGAATTCATCTTGACAGCGTGCTTGACGAAGGCGGTGCAATCATTCCCGTTGATGTTAAAGGCATTCTCAATAACAAGGAGCTTATCGGTATAGGCATTGCCGAAAAGGGTTACACCGATATTGAAATTACCGTCAACGCAAAGGGCGGGCACTCCTCACAGCCTCCCGTTCATTCGGGACTCGGTGAACTTGCAAACGTTATCAGAGACCTTGAAAATCATCAGTTCAAGGCAGAACTTATGCCGTTTATCAAGGATTTGTTCTCGAACATCGGCAGAAACTGCACCTACCCCGCAAGACTTCTTACCTGCAACCTCGATTATCTTCAGCCCGTTCTCAAGTTCGGTATGACGAAGATTCCCGTTGCGGCTTGCCTTGTCAGAACAACAACTGCGGTAACTATGGCTCAGGGCAGCCCCGCAGCAAACGTTCTTCCGCAGAAGGCAAGCGTTATAGTCAATTTCAGACAGATGCCGGGTGTGACCGTTGAAGATGTTGTTAACCATATTCGCAAGGTTTGCAGAAATAAGGATATTGAAATTAATGTTCTTAAGGCAAAAGAAGCATCCAAATTTTCACCCACGGATTCAAGAGCCTTCAAAATTATTGAAGAACTTTGTATGCAGGAAAATAAAAACAGCATTGTTGCACCCTACCTTGTTATGGGCGGTACTGATGCCTGCTATTATGAACCTATTTGCGAAAACATTTATCGCTACGCACCCTATAAGGTGAGCGTTGCTCTCCTCAGATGCACTCACGGCACAAACGAAAGAATTCCCGTTGATGCAGTTGCACCCGGAGTTGCATTCTTCAAGAGATATATCAGAAGGGCATCGGCTGAATAATATGAATATTCTTATTGCGCCCGACAGCTTCAAAGGTACGCTCAGTGCACAGGAAGTCTGCGACATTATCGGGCAGGCATTTACGGATAATCTGAATGATGTAAAAATAACAAAGCTCCCCGCTGCCGACGGCGGCGAGGGGCTTTGCAAATGCTTGCATAAAATCTGCGGCGGAGCGATGAAAACGGCACGGGTATGCGGTGTTTTCGGCGAAAAGATGACCGCAGAATATCTTATGCTCAGCGATAAAACCGCGGTCATAGAAATGGCGTCGTGTGCGGGTCTGCCTCTTGCAGAGGATAAAAAAGACCCCGAAACGGCTACAACCTTCGGAGTCGGCGAGTTTATTATTGATGCAATGGAAAACGGTGCCGAGAGGATTCTGCTCGGCCTCGGCGGGAGTGCAACCAATGACTGCGGCTTCGGAATGGCAAGTGCGCTCGGCTGGAAATTCATTAATAAAAACGGAAATGTATTTGTCCCGACCGGCGCTACGATGATTGACGTTGAAAAAATAGTAAGACCCGAAAAAAACACAGACATCCCCGTTACGGCGGCGTGCGATGTCGATAATCCGCTTTACGGTAAAAACGGCGCAGCTTATGTTTTTGCACCGCAGAAGGGTGCGGATGCAGAGATGGTGAAACGTCTGGACGAAGGCCTGAGATATGCATCAGAGGTAATAAAAAGGGATTTATCGGCTGATGTTTCCCAAGTCAGAGGTGCAGGCGCGGCAGGTGGAATGGGTGCAGGTGCGGTTGCGTTTCTGAATGCGGAGCTTAAAAGAGGGATTGATATTCTTCTTGACACAGCCGATTTTTATTCAAAAGCTGCCGAAGCCGACCTGATAATAACCGGTGAGGGCAGACTTGATTCTCAGAGTGTCAACGGAAAGGTTATTTCGGGAGTTGCAAACAGAGCTTGCGCGCTTGGCAAAAAAGTAATCGCAATCTGCGGAAGTAAAGGCGAAGGTGCGGAGAAAATCAGAAATCTCGGTGTGTCCGAACTTTATTTTTCATCTGTGAAAGATAAACCGTTTGACGAAATAATCAAAACCTGCAGAGAGGATTTATATAATGCCGCCGCTTGTGCGGCAAAGAGCTTTCAGAGGTGACAATGTGAAAAAGAAGATAAAAAATATTTTACTTATTGTGCTTGCGCTTGTTATTGCAATCGGATGCGGTGCATATTCTCTTTTGTTTGATACGCAGAGGCTTGAAGGCGGAGAGCTTATCTGTCAGTCCGATTCGCCCGAAAACAAATACACCGTAAGCGCATATCTCAACAGAGGCGAGGAAAACAATGCAGTTTTGTGCCGCGTTACGGCAAAAATATTTCTCGGAAGAGACCGCAACATTTATTGGAATTATCCTTGCGAAAGCGCAGAAATTGAATGGATTGATGAAACAACCGTTATCATCAACGGCGTTGAGCTTGACGTAAGATTTGATACTTTTGATTACAGAAAAAGCAAAGAGGCAGCTTGATTCAGGCTGCCTCATAATTTTTATTTTATCTCAATAACCTTATAGTCCTGCGCTTCAACCGCGTTTTTGAGAACTTCATCTGCAAGAGGTGCATTGAGCGTAACAACTGCGCTGTCGTTTTCGTGGCTTACCTCTGCACTTTCAACCTCGGGGATTGCCTCAAGCGTTTTTTTGACTCTTGCCTCGCAGTGCCCGCACATCATACCTTCAATTATCATAGTTTTTGTCATTGGTTTATTCTCCTTTATTTTGTTTTTTATTTTCTTATCATTTTTATCACTGTGAATTTTAAACAGATTCAGTCGGAGTGCGTTCGAAACAACGCAAAAGCTTGAAATACTCATTGCGGCAGCGCCGAACATCGGATTGAGTTTCCATCCCAATATCGGAATAAACAGACCTGCCGCAAGCGGGATTCCGATGATGTTATACATAAACGCAAAGAATAGATTCTGATGAATGTTACGAAGTGTCGCACGGCTGAGTCTGATTGCCGCAGGTACGTCGCTCAGTCGGCTTTTCATCAGCACGATGTCCGCCGCATCAATTGCAATATCCGTTCCTGCACCGATGGCAATGCCGATGTCGGCTCGGGTGAGTGAAGGCGCGTCGTTGATTCCGTCGCCGACCATAGCAATTTTGCCGTTTTTCATAAGATTGCGGATTACAGCTTCTTTTTCATCAGGTAAAACATCGGCAATCACTTCGTCAACACCCGAAAGCTTTCCAACGGCTTTCGCGGTTTTTTCATTATCTCCCGTGAGCATAACAACCCGTATGCCCATATTTTTGAGCTGTCTTATTGCCTCGGCACTGTCGTCCCTGACGGTATCTGCAACGGCGATGATGCCGACTGCTTCACCGTTTTTTGAAAAAAGCAGGGGAGTTTTACCCTCGTCCGAAAGACTGTTTACTTTTTCTTTTATCTCATTGTGTATTTCAGCTGATTTTTCAATGAATCTGAGGTTTCCGCCGCATATTTCGTATTCTCCGAGATTTGCGCGAAGTCCGTTACCGGGAAAGTTTTCGAAATCAACGGTTTCATCGGGCGATATACCCAGCTTTTCAGATTTATCAATAACAGCCTTTGCGAGCGGATGCTCGCTTTTTATTTCAAGCGAATATGCAAGCCGAAGAAGCTCGGTTTCGCTGATGCCGAACGGAATAACATCCGTCACTACGGGTGTACCGTTTGTGATTGTACCTGTTTTATCAAGTGCAACTATGCTTACTTTGCCTGCCGATTCAAGCGAAGCGGCAGTTTTGAAAAGTATGCCGTTTTTTGCACCGATTCCGCTGCCGACCATTATTGCCACGGGCGTTGCAAGTCCAAGTGCACACGGACAGCTTATAACGAGAACCGATATTCCTCTCGCAAGCGCAAAGCCGATGCTTTCGCCCGCAATCAGCCAACCGATAACCGTGATGATTGCAAAAGCAACAACTGCAGGTACAAAAATTCCCGAAACCTTGTCTGCCGCTTTGGCAACGGGTGCCTTTGTTGCAGCAGCGTCACTGACGGTTTTGATTATCTGCGAAAGCATAGTATCTTCGCCGACTCTGATCGCTTCGCACACAAGATAACCCGAGCGGTTAATTGTTGCGGCGGAAACCGAATCTCCCTTTGCTTTATCGACGGGAATGCTTTCACCGGTCAGTGCAGATTCATCAACCGCGCTTTCACCGTCAACAACAATTCCGTCAACGGGGATGGCTTCGCCGGGTCTGACTGCAAAAACATCACCTTTTTTTACTTCCGTAACGGGCAGATATATTTCTTTTCCGTCGCGGATAACGGTTGCTGTTTCGGGTGCAAGGCTTATAAGTCCTTTGAGCGCATCGGTTGTTTTGCCCTTTGAGCGCGCCTCGAGCATTTTACCTACGGTTATCAGAGTCAGTATCATTGCGGCGGATTCAAAATAGAATTCGTGCATCCATTCCATAGCTTCAGAGTGACTTTCTGACGCCGTCATTTCAAACAGCGCATAAACACTCCACGCAAAGGAAACACCGGACCCGAGTGCAACAAGAGTGTCCATATTCGGCGCACCGTGAAGCGCGCCCCTGACACCGCTGATAAAGAATTTTTGATTGATTACCATTATAATGACTGTCAGCAGAAGTTGAAGCAAGCCGACCGCAACGGGGTTTGATTCAAAAAAGGCAGGAATCGGGAAATCAAGCATCATATGACCCATTGAAAAATACATCAGTACAGTCAGAAAACCGAGTGATGCGATAAGCCTTTTTTTTAGAAGGGGAGTTTCTTTGTCTGCGAGAAAATCCGAGCTTGTTTTTTTGATGCTTTCAGTTTTTTCGTTTGATTTGAGAGATGCGGAATAGCCTGCATTTTCTACCGCGGCAATTATCCGGGCAGATGCAGCCGTACCTTCAACGCTCATTGAGTTTGTCAGAAGACTCACTGCGCACGAGCTGACTCCGGGCACGTTTGCAACAGCCTTTTCAACTCTTGAGCTGCACGCCGCACAGCTCATTCCCGTAACATTATATTGTTCCATTGTTTCACCTACTTCATCAGCTTCTGAAGAGTTGCAACAAGCTCATCAACAGTCTCATTATTTCCGTTTCTTATATCATCAGCAACACAGGTTTTGATGTGGCTTGCGAGTAACTCTTTGTTAAATGCATTGATCGCCGCCGTAACGGCAGAGGACTGAATAAGAATATCCGTGCAATATGCGTTTTTTTCAACCATACCCTTAATTCCTCTTATCTGCCCTTCAATTCGATTCAGCCTATGTATCAGGCTTTTATATTCATCTTCGCTTCGCTGCTTCGTTTTGTGACAAGTGCATTCTTTATCCATAAAATTCATCGCCTTTCATCGCTTATATTATATACCCATAGGGGGTATATGTCAATCTAAAAAATAAAAGGCAAAGAGTTCCGCAGATTATCTCCGCAGAACTCTTTGCTTAGCTATATATCCGAACGAATACTGGAATGTATTTTAATGCATCCTTATTATATCACAAACTTTTTTATTTGTCATCACTTTTTTATGAAAAATTTAATTTTTTTCTTCAATAAAAATAAATCGTGTTTTTGGGAAAATCCTTGCCGCCAAGAAAATATTTTACGGCTTTTTTATCCGTGTTTAATCGCTTTTGAACGGCACAAATTAATACTGCTTCGCAAAACGTAGCAGACAGCTTGTCGAAAAACTTGTTTTTCGGCAAGGTGTGGCTGTTGAGAAAGAAAGCTGAATGGCGTTTTCTTCGACCGAAGGCGTACGAAAGGTACGTCGATGGGAGAAAAAACGTCAAATAAATGAAATATATAATATGAATTCTTTGTTTTTTGGCTTTGCTGAAATTTACCTTCTTTTGAAAGGTGGCTGCCGGGAT
>JAZSLR010000143.1:0-16229 GCA_045535475.1 Acutalibacteraceae bacterium
GTCTTTTCGGTCCTCTCGGCATGATAGGAACCGTTATCGGCTTCTTTACGGGTATGGTATATCCCGCAATATATGAAAAAATGGGTCTGCTTGAGGATTACAGCGTACTTTATGATGACACAATAAGAAACAATCTTTTTGAGGTTCTTATTATTTGCTCCGCTGTCGGTGCGTTTCTCAATCTTATTCCGTACTGCTTCTATGACCTTACGGAAAATAAGCACAGAGCCTATGTCGGAGTTCTGAAAATCCGTGCAATGTTTGAAAACCATTCTCTCGGAGTTCTTGAAAACGATGAACTTGCCGATGTTATGGGGATTATTCACGAGGCAAAGAGCAACTTCGGCAAAGAAAAGATGAAGGCAGATAAAACCGCTTCAAAAGCAGAAAAGAAAGCAATAAAAGAAACAAACCTTGCAATCGAAAGAGCTGCCATAATTATGCAGGATCTCGAAAAATTCTCGGGCAAAGCGGGTCTTGCAAGATTAGCGCAGGCAAAAGCAGACTACGCAAAGGGTGCTCTTTATTTCTATGAAAATGCAGATGAGGAAATGAGATGCGCAAGAACTCTTCCGAAGTCAACGGAAGCTGAAAAGGAAATTCGTTCCGATGCAATCAAAAATGCACGCGTCAAGAAAGAGTCTGCATCTCTCATCAGAAAATACGGCATAGATAATATAGAAGCTCCCGACGAAGCAGTTAAGGAAGAGATTATCAACAGAGAATCCCACAGCTTCATCGAAAGCATAAAAATCAAGCGTGAATTGAATGCCTATCTTAAAAAGGCTTCTGTTTATGCGAGAATTATAAAGCCCTATACCGATGCTGAAAATCTTATCGAGCAAGCGGAAAACTACACTCATTACGAAGAACTTGAAGCAAGATATGCGGCAATTTCGGCAGAGTGATGAGGGGAAGGAATAAATAATATGGCAATTTTTATAAAGCAAATCGTTTCATTTTTCACATCCCTTGCACTTGTTATTGCAAATTTTCTGGGCATAACCTCACTTCCTTTCATTGAAAAGGTTGACGACTTCAAAGTTACAACATATATCAGGGGCGAATATGTTCAGTCCGAAGACAGCCTTTATCCCGAAGACTTTGATATTGTAACCGATGTCATTCTTTTTGAATGTGCATCATTTAACAATAAGGGTGAGGTTATCTGCAATGAGCCCGTTCTTGAAACTGCACTTGCCAATATCCGCAAGGCAATCGGCGACAGAGATATCAGCATCACACTCAATTTTCTCGGCCCGTGGGGCATAACCGATTCCGATGTGTGGGAAGAGCAGATGGAAGCGCAGAGTGAAGAGCACAACAAGGCTTTCACAAGCGGTGTTCTTGAAGATAATATCATCGCTGTGCTTGATAAATATGATTTTGACGGCGTTCATTTTGACTATGAATATCCTCTTTCAGACAATGCGTGGAAATATTATAATGACTTCCTTGTTTCTCTTGATAAGAAACTCGGCGACTACACGCTCGGAGTGGCGGGTAACTACTGGAACATATATTTTACCCGTGAAGCCCTCGATGCAATTGATACTTTTGAGCTTATGATTTACGATATGGTAGATGAGCAGGGCAGACACGCCACTTATGAGGACACGGTAGAAGCTGTTCAGAGGCTCGGATTTCAGGGTATGATTTTTGAAAAGGTCAACATTGGACTTCCTTTCTATTCACGACCCACAGATATGTCGGCTTATTGGTACGGCTATAACGGATGCTATGAAGAAATGACCGAGGATGGCTGGTATCACTGCGATAATATTAATAAGGATTTCTGGTTCAATACTCCCGAAGTCATAAAAGCCAAAACCGAGTACGCAATCAATAACGGTTTCGGAGGAGTTATGATATGGCATTATAACTGTGACCTGCCTTCGACTCACGAAGATTCGCTTCTCAGAGCGGTAGGTACTGCCGTGGATAATAATTATTGATAAATAATTCTATATCGGTTTCGTCTTTAAGGCGAAGCCGATTTTTTAATTTTTTATGGTGTATCCTTGACATCAGCACCCGCTGCGTGTCGCACCATATCGGATTTCCTGAGCGATACCGCCACTTCTCCCACGGACTACGATATGATTCTGACGGGTGACCTCGGCTCAGTCGGCTCACAGCTTCTGTGTGAGCTTATGATTAAGCAGGAGAATATTGATATAGGCGGAGTGCACGAGGACTGCGGACTTCTGCTTTATGATATGACAAACCAAAAGGATGTCGGCGCAGGAGGGTCGGGCTGCGGATGCAGCGGCGCAGTAGTCTGTTCCAACATTCTCAGAAGAATTGAAGACGGAGAGCTGAAGAGAGTTTTATTTGTCGGCACCGGTGCGCTTCTTTCGAGCGTTTCACCCTTGCAGAGCGAAACAATTCCGGGTATCGCTCACGCCGTTCTGATTTGCGGAGGTTAATCAATGAACGAAATAACAAATGCTCTTAAAGTTGCAAATGTGGCGATGAAAACGGTAAAAACAATTGACATTGTCAAAAAGACCGTCATTGCGGCGGCTGCGGTCAGTTGCGGAATTTTTGTTCTGAAATTTTTCAGGAAATAACAAAAGGAAGAAAGATTATGAATAAAAATCTTGAAACAATGATGAAAAAAGATGCTTCGGTTTTTGATTATTATGCCGGGCATCCCGAAAGATGCGGCAATTTGCATGCAGGGAATCAGCTTTCCGATAATTTTTACATCCTGAAGCTGCACGCAAAGCAGGCTGAAAAAGACGCGGTCCGCATAGAAAGATGTTACAAAGGCTCGGATATTATTCCGGGTCTTTTTGAAAAGTGTAACCGTCTTTGCAAAAAAGGAATTCTGCCGGATGAAAAAGATATCGTTGAGCACTTTAAAAAAATCGGCGGTCTGAGCGGTGCAGAGTTGTCGCTTCTTCCGCTTATTATTACTTGTGTGCTTATTGATTATGCGGCGCAATCAATAAAATCAAAGAGCGAATCCGCTGGCAGACAGCTTGCAAATACCGTGATTTCATTGAGAAAAATGAGCGAAACGGATTTTGAATTCATAACGAAAAATCTTTTTGAAGCGGAAAAAACACTGCTTGATGATGCTGCGTACCGTATGATGGATGAAAAATCAAAAAACATTTACCGCAAGCGAATTGCCGACCTTGCATTCAGGTTGAAGAAAAAAGAATCGGATATCGCGAATCTTGCCGCTGATAAGGCAGCAAAAGACGGCGGACATATCGGGAAATATCTCTTCAAATCTCAAAAAATCAAAAAGAGGGGATATATCTATCTTGCAATGGAGGTACTGATGCCTCTTGCGGTGTCATTTAGTATATCGGTGCTGTCAGGGAGCATATTATCGGGATTTCTTCTTTTCTTTCCGCTCTGGGAGATTCTTCGCTTCCCGATTGAGTCTGCATCACTCAGAAATGTTACACCGAGAGGGGTTTTACGTCTTTCCGTTGATTCGGATGCGGTTACCAATGCATATGCACTGATAACGGTTTCAACCGTTATGCCGTCTGCGGATAAAATGGGAAGCCTTGAAGCGCATATTGAGCAGCTGTATCTCAGCAACGGCTCGGAGCATATAAAAATTTGTTGCCTTGCGGACTTCAAAAATGCAGGTATGCCGAGAAAACCCGAAGATAAAACTCTGCTGAAGTCTGCAAAAGAGGCGATTGACAGACTCAACCGTAAATACGGCGGTGGCTTTATTCTCGCCGTAAGGCCGAGAGTGCATTCCGTAACACAGAATGAATTTATCGGCAGAGAGCGGAAAAGAGGCGCGATAACGGAGCTTATCAGAGCCATCAAAGGGAATGAAAAAGGCTTTTCCGTTATTCACGGCGATGTTTCGGAGCTTATGAAAGTGAAATATCTGATTGCGCTTGACGCTGATACGGGACTTGTTTTTGATTCTGCGAGGGAGCTTATTGCAGCCGCTGAGCATCCTCTAAACAGACCCGTAATCGAAAAAGGACGGGTTATCGGCGGCTACGGTATTCTTATTCCGAAAACCGAAACTGAGCTTGTGAAGGAGGATTCAACGGCATTCACAATTCTTATGTCGGGCGATTCGGGAATCAGCTCTTACGATTCGGTGACAGGCGAAAGATACCGCGATTTGTTTTCGGAAAGCATATTCTGCGGAAAAGGACTTATCGATGTTGAGTCATATCACGTTCTGCTTGATAAAGCGTTGCCGAGTGAAACGGTTCTTAGTCACGATATTCTTGAAGGCGGATATTTGAGAGTCGGCTATGTTGGTGATGCACAGATTACCGAGGGTTTGCCTGAAACGGTTATGTCGTATTTCCGAAGGCTTCATCGCTGGGTCAGGGGAGATTGGCAGAATATCCGATTTATCTTCGAAAAAAATCCTTTGAACTTTCTTTCGCGCTATAAAATGTTTGATAATCTCAGGAGAAGCATAACTCCGATTCTGTGTCTTGCGGCAATAATTGCATCGGTGTTTATGAGCAGGTATATTGCTGTTGTTATTACATTGTGTTCATTATATGCACTTTCCGTGCGCAATTTGTACGGCGCATTTCGTTCAATTGCACACGGAGGCTTATATTCACTGTCAGGAAGATATTATTCAAAAGCAATGCCGTGCGCACTCGGTAATTTAGCGCGCGGATTTGCAGATGTTGCCTTTTCGGCAAGAGAAAGCGCAGTAAACCTTGATGCAACGGTAAAATCGTTGTGGCGGCTTTTTATAAGCAAAAAGAAGCTTCTTGAGTGGACACCTGCGGCGCAGAGCGAAGGCAGCGGACTCGGCAATACACTCGCTTCGTGTATACCGTCTATGGCGGCGGCACTTGTTTTGCTGATATTCGGAAATCCTCTTCACAGACTTTCGGGAATATTAATTCTTTTCGATATTCCGCTTGCCTTGTTTACTTCGTCAAAAATCAGGCATAAATCGGGCAAGGTCAAGGAATCTCAAAAAGAAAAAGTGATTTCTTATGCTTCGGCAATGTGGGGATTCTATGAGGATTTATGCGGAAAAGAGAACAGTTTTCTGCCTCCTGATAACATTCAGTTTTCACCCGTAAAAGCAACCGCAAACCGCACATCGCCCACCAATATAGGTTTGATGCTAGCATCATTCCTAGCGGCACGTGATATGGGGTTCATTACGACCCCCGAGCTTTATATGAGAATGAATCTCAGCCTCACATCAATTGAAAAATTAGAAAAATATGAAGGAAATCTTCTCAATTGGTACAGTACGACGACACTTCAGGCGCTGAATCCGAGGTTTGTTTCAACTGTTGACAGCGGAAATTTTCTTTGTTGTCTGACGGCGGTTAAAGAAGGATTGCATGAATATGTCTCCGAATGTAATGCACTTGAAGATGTTATATCAAGAATAGAAAAAATAATCTCCGAAACTAATCTGAAACCGCTGTTCAACGACCGTAAAAAGCTGTTTCACATCGGAATCAATCCGGATTCGGGTGAGAAAAGCAACAGTTTTTATGATTTATATATGAGTGAAGCAAGGATGACTTCGTATTTTGCGGTCGCAAGGCGCGATGTGTCAAAAAAACATTGGGGAATGCAGGGAAGAGTATTTGTTCGTCAAGGCAGATTCACGGGCCTTGCCTCCTGGACGGGCACGATGTTTGAATACTTTATGCCCAATCTGTTTTTGCCTGCGCCGTACGGAAGTTTGAGCCGCGAGGCGTTGTATTTTTGCCTGAGATGTCAGAAAAAAAGAGCGGGCAGGTTGCCTTTCGGCATATCGGAAAGCGGATTTTATGCTTTTGACAGAGATCTGAACTATCAGTATAAGGCACACGGAGTAAAAAAACTTGCTCTTAACAGCCGTCAGGGCAGAGAAACCGTAATTTCGCCGTACTCAACGTTTCTCGCTTTGACAGAAGCACCGTCATTATCTCTCAGGAACCTTGAAAAACTTGAAAAATCCGGTATGTGCGGTGTTTACGGATTCTACGAGGCGGCAGATTACACCAAGGGCAGAAACGGAGGCGGTTTCTCTGTTGTGAGGTCTTATATGGCGCATCACATCGGTATGAGTATGGTTGCTGCGGATAATTTTCTTAACAAAGCTTGTATGCAGAGAAGATTTATTAGCGATGCTTTGATGAAAGGTGCCGAAAGCCTTCTCGAAGAAAGATTTCCGACCGATGCAGAGGTGTTTGACGGCATCAGAACCGAATCTATTCCCAATGTAAGAGAAAGAATTCACGGCAAAAACACCGTCAGCGATTCAACGAATCCTTTTTCGACCGAAGCAATGCTTCTCACGAACGGCAGAATGACGATAAGCATAACGGATTGCGGCACGGGAGTCAGTCTTTATGACGGGATTGACGTAACGGTTAACAGCAATGATTCATTCAATCGACCGCAAGGTATTTTTGGCGTTTTTGCCGGAGAAAACAAGGTCTTTCCGTTTGTAAAAGCTCTTGACAGAGGTTCGTCGGCGCATTACAAAGCTGAATTCTTTAAAGACAAAGCAGAACACACCGCAAAAAACGGGGATATTTTGCTTAAAATGAAAACTGTTTTGCTCAAACGGTACGACTGTGAGCTGAGGACATTCACGGTCGAGAATGCGAGCCGAAAAAATCAGCTCAGCGGCAGTCTGATTCTGTATTTCGAGCCTTGCATCGAAAAAAGAGATGCTTATTCTGCGCATCCGATGTATTCAAAGCTGTTTCTGACCGATGAATGGGACAGCGAAAACAAATGCTTTCTTTTCAGCCGCCGCTCATCAGCCTGCGAAAATGAATACGGTATGGCGGTCGGATTAATCGGGAATACTGAAACAGCTCACGAAGCATCAAGAGAAAAGGTGCTGAAATCGCCTTACGGCATATTCTCTCTCGGAAAAATTACGGATTTTGAGGGTAACAGGGGCAATCCGGATTGTTGCGCAGCATTATCTGTTAAAATTAATCTTGAACCGGGCAAAAAAATCTCGTTTACTCTTGCGGTAACAGTGGGTGAAAGTAAGGAGCGTGCGCTTGATACGCTTCTTGCAGTAAGAGTAGGCAAGGGAACAAATAAATTCGCCGAAAATCCGTTTTATTCTTCGTTAGCCGAGAATACTTTTGCTTCAAAAATTCTTTCCCAATCGGTTGAATCCGGACCCTGCACGGGAAAAATCATCTGTGGCGAAAGAAGTATTTACAGAAAAAATGATTTGTGGAGCTTCGGAATTTCAGGTGAGAATCCGGTAGTCGCGGTTGAAATTGACGGAGAGGAGAATATTGACGAAGCGGTTCCGTTCATTCGGATTAATAAACGTCTCAGAAACTGCGGAATTAAAACCGACCTCGCAATAATTTTTGACGGTGAGGATAAATACACTCTCCCGATAACAAATGCATTAAAATCGGAAGCTGAAAAAGAGGATTGCGGATTGATGATTGGCGTTGGCGGAGGTTTACATTTCATCAATTCGGCAGCTCACAGCTACAAAGAAATTACTGCTCTGCAAAAATCGGCGGTTTTCTGTGTGAAAGCAGGTGAAAATGCAGAATCAGCGGCAAAAACTCCTTTCAGACCGCTGAAATATGTTGATGAAAAAGAAGGTGAAATTTTTCTCCAAAACAGCAATTCTGTAAAGCAGTACAACTTTACAGATGGTGAAATCTCAATTGTAAAATCGCCTGAAACCCTTGATATACCTTGGAGTATGGTTTTTGCTAACCAAAGCTTCGGAACTATGGTATCTGACAAGGCATTAGGCTTTACGTGGGCGATTAATTCAAGAGAAAACAAACTCACGCCGTGGTATAATGATTTGATGAGCGATAACCGCGGAGAATTGCTGATTATGAAAAATAACGGTGTATTGTATGATTTAATCAGTCTTTCGGATGTGAAATTCACCCCTTATTCTGCTGTTTGGAACGCATCTGTCTGCGGTTTGGAATTCAGAACGGAGGTTTGCGTTGCAAAAAAAGGAATGGTAAAAAAATGCACAGTTGAAATAAAAAACAACTCTGATTCCGCCAAAAATTTTGACCTGATGTATTATGTTTTGCCGATTATGGGAGTCAGCAGGGACGGATGCGGAACACTTTACGCAAAAAAGACGACCGAGGGTATTATTGCTGAAAATCCGTTTGCAGAAATTCCGGGATTTTTCCACCTTGGATGTAATAGTAAAGCAGATTATATCTGTCTTTCGCAAAAAGCTTTTTATGAGGGCAGGTTCGATTGCTGTGATAACGGAGTAACGGGAAATTGCTGTATGGCAACAGGCAAGCAGATATCTGTTAAAAAGGGAGAATCCTTAAGAGTTGAGTTTTTTCTTTCGTTTGGCACATCGGAAAAATCGGCATTTCTTATACCTGCGGCAACAGATTTCGGCCGTATGATGCTTGTACCAAAAAAAATTACAAGCAAAAACAATGAGCTCAACCTGCTATTTAATTCATTTCTGTATTCCCAGGTCAAGCAAAGCCGATTTTACGGAAGAACGGGCTTTTATCAATGCTCCGGTGCATACGGATTCCGTGATCAGCTTCAGGATTGCCTTGCTTTTCTTGACACAGAGCCGTCAATTTCGAAAATTCATATTGTAAGATGTGCGGCAGTTCAGTTTGAGCAGGGTGATGTGCTTCATTGGTGGCACGTTATTGTCGATAAGCGGCAAATTATTAAAGGAATACGCACCCGTTGCAGCGATGATATGCTCTGGCTGCCGTATGCGTGCATCAAATATCTCGAAAAAACCGATGATATTGATTTTTTTGAAACCTCTGTTTCGTATTTGAGAGGAGATGAGCTTTCAGCAGATGAAAATGAACGGTATTTTACTCCCGAGAGAACCGATTATAGCGAAAGCATTCTGAATCATTGCATCAGAGCGGTTGACAGAGCCATGAATTTCGGTAAAAACGGCTTTCCGTTAATCGGGTCATGTGACTGGAATGACGGTATGAGCCGAATCGGCGGTTCGAATGCAGAAAGTGTGTGGCTTGCGATGTTTCTGATTATGGTGCTTGAAGGTATGTCTGATGTTTGTAACAGATGCGGAATGACACAAAAAGGGGAGGAATATTCGCAAATTACAGCAAAACTCAGGGTGTTGGTTGAAGAAAAAGCCTGGTGCGGCGACAGATATGCACGTATTATCCTTGAAAATGGCAAACCGCTTTATGAGGATAGGGATTTTATTGATATTCTGCCTCAGGCATTTGCTGTTTTTGCTGGGATTGGAAAAGACGGAAGAGCCGAAACCGCATTGAATGCTGCCATTGAGCGGCTCAGCGATGGAAAAACGGTAAGACTTCTTTCGCCGCCTTTTGATGAGGATGACAGAGATTATATAGGATATATCGCATCTTATCCCGAGGGGATAAGAGAAAACGGAGGTCAGTATACCCACGCCGCCGTCTGGCTTGCAACCGCACTTTTTGAATCGGGAAGACGGAAAGATGGCGAAAAAATGCTTGATACAATCAATCCGATGAGCTTTTATCGGGATGAGGAGTCTGCAATCCGCTACAGAGCAGAGCCTTTTGTGCTTGCAGGTGATGTTTCTTTTGGCAAAGACATCAACGGAAGGGCAGGATGGAGCCATTTTACGGGAAGTGCAGCCTGGTTTTACCGTTGTGTTTCGGATAATTACTCTTACAAATATGTAAAGAATAATGACTTTACAAGCAGAAAAAAATCTTCCCAAAACAATAAAAACTAATTTATTCTGAACATTAAAAGTAAATCTTGTTCAAAATAATGAAAGCCGTCTGATTTTCAGACGGTTTTTTGTTATCTCATCAACAGATGATATTTGTGCGATTTCTAATCACTATGTAAAGCTGACGAGCTTTACATAAACGCAATATATTCTGAAATAGAAATATATTATGACAAATTATCTGTTATTTTACTATACATTTATATATATGTGTATCTGTAGCGGTAAAAAAAGCTACATTAAGTTGTGTTGATTAATTGGCAAAAAAGTGCACACTATGTAAAGTGATATCGCTTTACATAAAACATCAAATCTTTATTTCAATTATCGAAAAATACAACGCATCAACTTGCCCAAAAACATCGGATTTAAATTGTTGATTATTAACAAAATATTAATTGAATTTTGAAAATCGTTGACATCGGAGCGAATTTTGGTTATAGTTAATATGACCATATAGTGGTTTTCTATCTGATATTGCGCCCATTTTGGGCTGATATCAAGTGGAATTCCGCGGTGGATAATCAGATTTTGTGATTATGACTGTGTCGCTTTGCGCCGGATCGTGGCGTTCCCGGCGCAGGCAATCAAACAAGGAGGTCGGTCAGTAGTGCAGCGTGCATTGTATTTATAGTATAGGCATTGCCTCTGCTTTTCATTGCCGTTGTGCAATCTCAAAATTCATTATCCCCAACATTTCAAAGTGCAAAATTTTTTGGAGGTGTACAATTTGAAAAAGTCAATCCGCATTCTTTCACTCCTTATGGCTTTTGCAATGCTCATCGGTTCCTTCTCCGTTTTGGGTAATGCATATGCGCCTTATAAGGACAGCGCAGTCAAGTACAACGATGTTGATGCTCCTGAATTTACAACAGAGCAGTACGCATCAATGGGTCTTGACGAAGTCGACCGTATGCTGCTTAAAGAAAAGTTAGAAGTTGATATTTATATCGGTAAGCTTGACCTTGGCAGCATTGACACAACGCTCAACAGTGTAGTTTCACTTGTTGCAAGTGTTCAGAACCTTCTTCCCCTTCTTGGTGACGCAAGTGCTCTTCCCCAGTACATTGCACCTGTTGAATCAGTAAGAAGAAGCACACATACCGACGTTCAGGTTATCCAGGGTCTTTTCGACTTTATCGCTAACCTTGCTCCTCTTGTTGAGAAGTATGCAGCGGGTACAGTCAGTCTCGGTATTATGACTTCCTTCGTTGCAGACTATCTCTACGATGTAAGAGAACTTATTATCGGTCTCATCTTCGGTATGACTACTGAAGGTGAAGCAATGGGCGAGCTTGATGAAGACGGCAACCCCGAAGGCTTCGATTATATGGATGACGGCGGCGACGCTATCCCCGCAAAGTATAAGGATCCTAACAACGGTGCTCTCACCCTTGCTCAGACTCTTCTCAACGATCTCGTTCTCGGCGAGTGGAAACTCCTTGACCCCTACTTTGAGGATCCCTATTATCCCGTTACTTATGATTTCTACGGATTTGATACAAAACCCAATACTAATGCTAACGACTACTATGGTTGGGTTCATCCCGACGATTGGGTAACAGTTGGTCTCGGCGGTGTTAAGGTAGTTGATCAGGGCGCTGCTGCTCCCGCACCCGATTACTCAAATGTTGATATCGGCGCAGGTGAGATTGGTTATGATTTCATCGAAACTCTTCTTCGCGCAGCTTACAAAAACATTCTTATCCCCGTACTTAACAGAGATACAGTTCGCTGGGTACGCAAAGACATCTGCGGCATCGAATATCTTGAGAAGTACACAAACAAGAATGTATTCGGTGATGACCCCTCAACACCCGTTGTTGAAGGCGAAAATGGTGTAGAAGGCGTTTGGTATCCCAACCCCGACTACGATCCCAGCTATGCCGGCGAAGAATTTGACAGAGCAGAACTCGAAAAGAAATCAGTTCTTGCAAAGCTCTTTGATCTTGAAGGTGCACAGAAGATCAGAACTGAAGTAATCCCTGCAGACACAACTGTTGTTGACTACTTCAACACTCTCCTTGGTCATGTTCTCGAAGACGTTGCACTTGAAGAAGCAACTGTTGACGGCGTTACATACACTTGGGAATGGCTCTACGAGACCGATGAAAAGAAAGGCAATGCACTCCTCTTTGATAACATCGTTAATGTAGGTAAGTTCGTTCTTCAGGTAACAGGCAGCGAATTCTTCGGTGCAAGAGCATTCAAGGAAGAATTCCCCAATGCTGCTGCAATCGGACAGATGAACAGCCAGCAGATCGTTTCACTTGTTCTCAGAGGTATCCTCAATGCTTCGGTTGATTACATCTATGTTGAGCCCGAGCATCAGACTCTTGTTGACGTTGCTTACAGAGCAGTTGAGCAGCTCGCATATCAGGATATTCCTCAGTTCACATACACCAAGCCCGTTAAGGCAGCAGGTATGACTGATGAACAGTACTACGATGCAGTAATCGATAAGATGATCACCATCCTCTTCGATATCGCTGTTTACAATCTCAACCAGGGTATGGATATGGTACCCGAAGAAGGCAAGCTTCTTGATTACAGCGATGACACAGGTCACTACAGCACTCTTCTCACTCAGATCGCTTCATGGGCAATCAAAACCTACGCTCCTCTTCTTTCATTTGGCAAGACTCTTAACTCCTACACTAAGGATGTAGAGGATCTCACAGAAGACGATGTATGGATGGATATTGATACTATCCTTAACTCGATTATCCCCATCAAGGGTGACGGCGCATGGATCGCAGCTGAAATCGCAGGCGACGGTTCAACAATCGTTTCCAAGTCACTCATTTTCGACTTTATCGTTAAGCCCGTTTACACTCTTGATGCAACTAACCTTGCAACTATCTTCAAGAAAAATCTCTCCGGTTCATTCCAGACAATGGACGGCGTTGAAATCATTGTTAGCCTTCTTAATAATGTATTCAACCTTCTCTTCCCCGGCGTATTCCAGGCTCAGGATACAATTGACGAAATCCTTAACAACGAGCTTCTTGGCGGTATGGTTGCTGACCTTCTCAGATCACTCGGCACCAATTCGTTCACATCAGCATCAGGTGCTACAATTCAGGGCAGAGCAAACGATATTATCCTCGTTGGTCTTCCCATTGTCTGTCTCGTTCTCGGTCTCAGTGATGACCAGAAATTCGAAGAGATGGAAATCTATCTTCCCGAAGCACTCAGCGCAACCGGTGATCTTCCCGCATTCGAAGTAATCAACGGTTCAAGCGGTATCAACACATATCATACTCCCAAGACAGGCGCTCCTGTTCAGGATAAGCTTTACGAGTACAGAATTGAAAATGTTGTTCTTAACCAGTACAATGCAGCAGGTAACCAGGTTTATGGTCTTAACTATGCAGGTATTGCTCCCGGCAGCACAATTCCTACAGGCGGTAAGCTTAATGTTACATTCAGCGGTACTCGCAATGTTGGTGACCTTATCGAGTTCACAGTTAACTACTATGTTCTTGATGAAAGTGGCGAAGAAATGACAACAAGCTATCTTTCAAAGACTGTTTACTCATACGTTGGTACTACTGACGAAGACGATAGCAATATCACAATTTATAATGAATATGGCGATCGTGAAGTTCAGTACGAAGACACTATTTACCTTGCATCAGGCGATGATCTTAGAGATATCGATGATTACAGCATTCGTGTAAGAGATGATAACAAGGGTAATACAGCAACAGCTACTCTCACCGCTGTTCAGATGACCGGTTCAAATCCTGCAGACCTTGCAGGCAAGTTCCCCTTCGTTAAGATGAACGACGGTTCAGACGAATCCAAGCCTCTTTCACACACAATGACAGGTCAGGAAGGTATCTACTTCTTCAACCCCTTTATGGTTGCTTCGAAGGCAGACGGTTCAGACTACGAAAGATTTGAATACATCTATGCAGTAAATGAAGAAACCGGCGAACTCATTCTCGATGAAAATGGCGACCCCGTTATCGCAGGCAACAACAGCGGCGTTGAAGACGGCCAGTATAATGTAAGAACAACTCTTAACATTGGCGGCACAACAGCTACTGTTAACACAACAATCCATCTTTATGATGACTATGGTCTTGAGAGCATGTTCTCAAGAGCAGTTACAGCTAACCGCCAGAAGGCAGACTATAACACAGAAGACTTTGGTGGTGTTGCTGAAACTTACTGGGCAACATATAAGTCAGTACTTAATGAGGCAGCAAGACTTGCTCTTATGCCTAAGGAAGGCGACACATTCCTTGCAGCTATCGCAGCTAAGGATCCTGCAAAGTATGATAACAGATACGAAGAACTTGCAGAAGCTCTCGAAAATGCAATCGCAACTCTCGAAGAATATGCACGTGACACAGGTATCAGCGGTCTTTGGAATGATGTTAACGAAGTAAGCGGTATGAACTATGTTCCCACTTACACAGACGCATTCACAGCTGACGGTCAGAAGTACCAGATCGTTACTAAGGAAGATATCGAATACTACGAAGATAATTATGTACACTTCGGCTTCCGTGACTATGTTCCTCACACATACGTAAAATACAGAGATGCAAGAAGCCTTGCACTTGACATCATCGAGTCTCAGGAATTCTTCGCTCCCGAAGATCCCAGAGCAGACGAATACTACGTTCCCTCGGCAGACGAACTTGCTAACTACGACAGAGCAATGGCTGAGTATGTTGCAAGAAGACTCGACCTTCCTGCAGTTAACTCAATCGAAGCAACATATGCTAGTCATATGATCGAGCTTACTTCAAGCCGTCTTATCAGACTTGAAGGTAACACAAGCAAGCTCCAGCAGGTATTCAACATCTATGGTCAGATTAATACTGCATCAGGCACATATGTTGGCGAATCCAAGGAAAACTACGACAACGCAGTAGCATTTGCACAGAGAGTTCTTAACGAAGCAGATCCTCTTCCCTCAAAGATCAACACAGCAACAACAATGCTTGTTGATACTTGGAAGGATCTTGAAGTAGCCGGTGACTACTCTAAGGTTGATTCAGCTCTTGCAGCAGCAAAGTCAATCTACGATGTATGCGGCAACAATCCCGCAGCTCAGCAGATCTATACTGAAGAATCCTACAGAACATTCGCAGTTGCTTACAACGACGCTCTCAGAGCAAGTGAGCAGAAGCCCTACACACCTGATGAGCAGACTACAATCGATGCTATCGCTCAGACTCTTACTGACGCTCAGGCAGGTCTTGAACTTGCAGGTGCAGCAGGCGGCAGTGCTTCCGTAGAAATCATTACAGAAGACCAGGGTCTCTACTGGGATGCTGACTACATGCTGTCATTCGTTCCTCAGATTGCACAGGGTGCTCTCAACCATGATTACTATAGTCCTTCACTTGCTGACGGTACTCTTGTTGATGCTTATATTGTTGGCTATGGTGTTGGTTGCCTCTATGATGAAGGCACACTCCTTGCTGCATACAATATGAACAATGTTACTGCTGAAGTAACTACTTTCGGCTCAACATACTCAACAGGTACATCAATCAAGTTCTATGACAACAGAGGTAACCTCATCAAGACATACCAGGTAGTTGTTATCGGCGATACAAACGGCGACAACTCATACGACGGCGTCGACGTTATCGAAATTGGTAAGAACGCTGCTTACGTTACTGACTGGGAATGGGGCGGCACAAACGAAGAATTCAGAGCGGTTGCAGCTGATATTACAAACGAAGGTCTTATCGACGTTAACGACTGTAACGCTATCAACCTTGTTGGTGCTTACCAGGGTACAATTAACCAGGAAGTTGATCCCTACGGTGCTTCATCATTCATCCGCTATTAATTTTGCACTTTAATTAATCGTAAACCTTAATTTAAATTAATTTGGTATAACCCACGCTTCAGGGTGTGGGTTATACTCCATAGCTTTATATATCCGACGATGCTCATTAAATTGTCCTATGTTTTAAGCATATAAATAAAAGGAGGAAACGAGCAAATGTCAAAAATCAAACGCGCATTGAGTGCGTTCCTTGCAATTGCTATTGTTTTGGGAATGTTCTCATGTCTCGCTCCGATTGCCGCTCCTGTTGCAGAAGCTGCAGAAGGCACATCGAAAGTTCAATCGTACGCCGACCTCGTTGCACAGTACGGTAAGAACGGTGACGGCTTCGTTTACACAGGTCTTGAGTTCTTCGAAGCTGACGGAAAACTTACTGACTATTATGTTCAGCCCGGCGACGAGCTCACAGCTCACGTATTCATCAAGAGTAATATGTATGTCGGTGAATCCTACATCCTTACTCTTTATGATAACAAGTTCTTCGACATCAAGCTTGCAGGTGGTCCCAATTCGACCACAGTTTCAACAGGTTACACAAGTAACTATATGCAGGCTCCCATCAACGCAAATCATCCCATCGTAACAAGTAACGGCTCAGGCCATACTCTTACAACAATCAACCTCAATAATGTTGGTTGGATTAAGAACCTTTGCGGTTTCTCAGCAACATATCTTGCAGAAACCGACCTTGCTCAGAGTAACACAGCAACCGATATCACAGTAAGCACA
>JAZSLR010000054.1:0-5132 GCA_045535475.1 Acutalibacteraceae bacterium
GTACGTTTGCCGATTTCAGATAATGTGAAAGGTGAATTTTCAGGCTCTTACGGAATAAGAAAAGGTCACGCAAATGCAGTGTTTTCTCTTAAAGCAGGAAAAATAAAATTAACTGCGAACGAAAAAACTGTTTTTGAAGCAGATATTTCCGACGGTTTTGCAACGGTTAAAAACAATGAGGTGTGCATAACCGTCAGCGATGTGAAAGAATAATCAAATATTATAAAGCAAAAGCTACCTTTGTGAATCAAAGGCAGCTTTAAAGCACATTATATCGATTATGTTGTCATAGAGTTCACTATATGTCGTACACTTTATTCGAGAGGTGATTGAACGCCAACTTCACGGGCAGCTTCCATCTTGAACTGATCAAGAGCGGCTCTTGCCTGAGGAACTACTGAATTGTTCTTTGACATTTCGTTTACACCCCTTCAAATTCAATTTGCGTTTGCTTTATTATTGTTGCAATTGATTCAGGGTTTATTAATGTTAATTTTTTGATTTATTTGAAAGTTTTGAACAAGAAAACCGCCTCACAAAAGTGAAACGGTTTATAATAACGGGAATCAGATTATGTACTGAGTTTATTATGCGGATTTTCTCATCCGCTTTTTCGCCCTTTGAAAGCCTTAAATTGTTCCTTCTGCTGCCGTTGCTTCTTTGAGTGTTCCCTCTATGTTTGCGATAAGGGAATTACGTCTTTCAATCATGGCGGCGGAATCAACCGGAATTCCTGCATGAAGCTCGCCGGGTTCAATAAAATTAAGTCCGCCCTCATATTCTGCAGGAAAATAACCTTCTTGGGCAAGTTTTTCCCTTTGTTTCAGAACCTCCATGACATATTCGTGCTGCGGATTGTTGAAATCCCAGAACAGATACGGAACAATCATCATAACGAAACCGACAAGGTCAAATATCAGCGGAACTGCAAGAATGTTGAATCTTGCAGAATCTATATAGAGAACGTCCCAGTTTGAATTGAATCCGTTTCTGAGAATGATTACGGGTATTATCAGGCTGACAAATGTTGTAACGGGAGAAATAATCCAGTTAAAAACTCCGCTGAAATTCTCAAGACGCTCACCGGAAAGATACATCTGATAGTCATTCTTTCTGACACCCATATCACTGTCGGCAACATCGGGAATTGAAGTTGCAAGACCTTTGAAGAATTCACACGCAAAAATAACAATACCGCATAAATTCTGTTTTGTCGGAAAAGCCATAATCGTCAGCATTTCTGCTACGGCACTGACCGCGCATATTACAAGCTTTATGATTTTCAGACTTCTGTATGAAAATCGCTTTACAAAATACGGTGCAACAAAGCTGAGAGGCGTTGATCTGAAACTCATCAAAGTTTTCATCAGGGCGTAAATTGCACATTGGGTATACATTCGGAACGAGAAGAAATACATAACATTTACAATGCTTATCATACCGTTACCGAATGAATCAAGAAGTGTGGAAATGGTGTTCAGCCAGTTATACTTGTTTTTCATAACCTGAGAAATTCCGTACCATAAGGATATCTTCTGCTTTTTTTCAAGCGGAGGCTGAGGGATTCTCTCTGAAATATTTCTGACACTCAGCAGGGTTAACGCTCCCATGGGAATGAATACTGCAGGAATAACAAACTTATAGAATCGTATGTCGCTGAAGGCAATTCCGAAAATCGGAATTATAACATCAAATATATTCTTTACAAAATGCGAAAGTTTTACGGGCCAGGTTCTTACAAGCATTCTTTCGTGAGGGTTGGGAGAAATATTCTGAGTACACTGCTCAATAACATTATCAAACGGGAACATATCATATACCATAAACAGAAGATATGCCATCCACATTCTGTCTTCAACCAGTTTCACATTGTAAATCGGAAGCCAACCGATAAGGATTATCATGGCAGACTTCTGCACAAAGTTTGCAAACAGCACATATTTATATCTTCCGTATTTGGGAACAAGCTTCTTTCTCCAAAGAATATTACGAAATCCGCCGTATGCGTTCACAAACAGCTGTATGCCGAATATTTTAAGAAAACTTCTTGCGCTTACACCGTTTATTCCGTTAAGAACTTTAACCAATGACACGGGAAGAAACGCGGAGGAGTCGAACAGTATCATACATAATCCGGCAAGTGAAACTATGCCGTAAAAAGCAAGAAGTTTTCTCTCTGTTTTCTTTTCAAGAATACCGAGATTATCGTTAACGAACCAGTTAAGAACATTCCACAGATAGGTCAGCGGAAGTCCGATGAGAGTAATGACGGAAAACGCAAGATAAGGAAGCTTGTAATGATACATTATGAGGAAACATGATGCACTGAAGCCAAGATATTCAAGAGGAGATTTGATGCTGTAATTCATTCCGACTCCGAAGAATACCGTCAGATACTCTTTGAACGGAACGTAGTTCCCTTTTTCTCTGTCAGGTTCATTCCAATGATTTTTTACATTTTGAAATAAAGCTGTCATTTTACCGTTGCCCATCAGCTTGCCCTCCTTTCCTGACCATAAACAGCCTCTATATCTTTAAGAGAGGTCGTACTTTGTTTCGGAAGCCAGTTTTCGCCAAATTCGATCATATCTTCATTTTCGGCACCGAGATATATTTTTTCGCATCCCAGGTTGCCGAAAAAGGCGTGGTGTCCGATAAACTTTACGCTTTCGGGCACATAAATATATGTAACTCTTTCGCAATACGAAAATCCGTCGGAACCGATTGATTCAACCCCGTCGGGTATTGTAATCGTTTCAAAACCCTTACACTTGAAGAAAGCAAGGTTACCGATTTCTTTAACTGAAGAAGGAATATCAACATATATCAGTGCTTCGCAGTCGCTGAAACATGAATCCTCAATTTTTGAAACCGAATCGGGTATTACATAGAAAGCATGCTTTGAAAACTGCTTGCCGTATTCTTCGGCATCGGCTGTTGTTTCATCGCCGTATTTTTTTGAAAACTCACTCAAAAATACTTCGGCAGTTTTTTCATCGGAAGGAGCAACACATCCTGCTCCGAGTGCAGCTCTGTACTGATGATTTCTCATAGGATGGAGAATGATTTCTTTCATATCCTTCGAATAAAGAACGCCGTCAACAGAAACGTAGTTCTGATTTTCAGGATCAACTATTACCGCCATAAGGTTTTTGGTATAGTAAAAGCAATGAGGTTCAAGCTTTGAAACATCTTTTCCGATAAATATAAAACGCACATATTCATTACAGCTCATTGAAAATTCGCGCACTTCGGTAACAGGTTTTGACTGATTGGCATTGCCCGATTCATCTCTGACATAATCAATGTGCAGTGTTATATCATCTTCCTTGCCGACAAACTGATAAAGGATATATCCGTTATCTGTTTCCTTGTATGTATATTTGTCGGAACTGATTGAATTAAAGCTGAAAAATAAAGAAAGACCGACAAAAATTGATATTATAATAACAAATAAAACCTTGAATAGCGTGTTTTTTTTGCCTTTCATTTTCAAGTCCGGTTTTTTGTCAAAAAGCGGATCGTAAAGCAAATCTGTTTTGCTGATTGTAATATTGTCAGCCATTCATCTATTCCTCCTTTTTTAGCAGGTACTTAACCACCATTCGGTGTAGGCATCGGGATAGTTGGTTTTGAATCCCGCTATGCCCATATCGCATATCTGCTGCCACCACTCGGGATAATCGCCAAGATTTGAAAACACTTTGATCCCCATAGACTCAAACATTTCAACGTCCTCTTTAGTGAACGCTTCGTTATTGAGACCCACTTCCCAAAGATCGGAGCGTTTAACGAAATCCATTGTTTGTTCATTTATAAAACGGATATTTGCACCCAAACGCAGTCCCTCAGGCTTTCCGATTTTACGGTAATGTTCCTGCATCTCTTCAAGCACTTCCCAGTCACCTGAGAAGAATATGTATTTTGAAACGTTTTCAGATTTTGCAAGAATTTCATCCATGCGGGGACACATACCCTTGCACTTGAATTCAACCTCAACGGTGAGGTCATAGTCAACAGTTGACAGCCATGCATCAAATTCGGGGAAGGTTATCAGATGGGTCACTCTGTCTTCAACGTAATCGGGCGGTGTGATCATACGTCTTCCACCGAAATGCTCCGTCCACGGATAAGGAGGATATTTAAGTTTAAGTGCATTACGATAAGGAATATCAAATTTCTTTATCTGCTCAGCTGTCATATCCATTAGAACGTCACGGTGCTTTTCAAAAGTCATATAACCCATATTACCGTTATGAGTTATAATTATTTCTCCGTCTCCGCACAGTTGGATATCCAGTTCAATGCCCTCAAAACCGAGTTCTGCAGTTTTTCTGAATGCTTCCAGGGTGTTTTCAGGAGCAAACTGTGTCACACCCGTATGTGCAATTCTCATCGGCATTCCGCAATATTCTTTTTTCATCATTTTTACTCCTTACTTTTTATTCTGCAATAACAGCCACAGCCTGACCCGCTTTGAGGTTAAGAGAAAATTTTTTGTTTTCAACCGCAACGTCGCAAAGATATTCATTGCCGTCAGCGGTGATGATATATACCCTGGCTTTGTCAAATTCAGCATCGGGAACATTCCACTCGCCGTCTTTTCCGTTTTCGGAATATGCGATAAAGATTTTGTTATCTTCCGTTAACGGCAGAATAACGTCGTAACCTTTTTTCAGTTCAATGCCGTTCTTGGTGATTGAAAGTTCATTTCCGCACGTTTCAACACCGTCAGAGAAAGTCACTTTATAACCTTCTTTGTCATTACCCGTATAGCTGAGCCTCTTATATCGGTTAAGATATGTATACGGCACCTGCATTGTGCAGAACTGCCTGATAAACATCGGCACCCATACGTCTTTTTCAATGCCGTTGTTCATCCAGATATCTTCGCCGTGTACCGTACCGTAAAACACATTTCTCAAAGGCTCGACGTTGAGATATCCGCTGAATTCACCGGCCTGAATATTGATGCAATCGTCGATTGTCATATTGCTCATCCACCAGACGGCAGGGATTCTTCCCAGCGTGCGGATAGGTGCATCGCGCCAGTCTGTATCAATAATTTCAGCACCGCATTTTTCGTAATACTTTCTTATGGGGTGGTTACTCTCGGAGCGTAACGGCATTTC
>JAZSLR010000075.1:0-4246 GCA_045535475.1 Acutalibacteraceae bacterium
AATATTCTCTGACTCTACAACTTTATTGTGATCAGCAACGACCTCATCAACATAGGAAGCAACCTTTTCCACCGACACGCTGTCTGCGACAGCACCGACTTTAGATTTCTTTGCCATACTAAGTTTTCCTTTCTCTTGGCAAATTATAAGTATATCCGAATTGCACTTTTGCATATTCGGATTGTGAAACACCGTGTCTCACATATCATATCTGTCTGAATTATTTTTTACATAACTCAATCTTTTCAGACATGATATAGCAAATAAAATTTAATTAATATCAGCTTTTCAGACAAGCGTTATATTGAATTTTAAACAAATAATTCATCAAGGTTAATTGGTAATACCTAATAAATCAACTCAATAACAAGAAAGTATTTATTATGAAAAGAAAAGTAACAGAAACAGTAGAAAGTACTTATAGTGATTATTCAATTATGACAGATAAAGAGAGAGGATTAAGTTGTAATACCTCAATATTAAAAGAAATAGAAAAACAGTTTAATTATGCAGAAGAGAGTAAAAGTAAAATATTCTTTATGAGATTAGATGTACGGATACCTGATGGTATGTATATAGATAACAATAAGATTTTCAGAGACTTCCAAGCTAACTTCATAAAGAACTTATCACGACAGGGGTTAAAGCCGCAGTATATCGCAGTCAGAGAACAGTCCAGAGAGAAGCACCAGCATTACCACGTTGCTCTCTTTTTAGATGGACAGAAAACCCAGAGTATCCACAACCACATCCAGACAGCAGAACGACTCTGGGACAGTGCATTGGGATTGGAACCTCGAGAAAACGGTTACGGACTGATAGATGACTGTACGACTTCCAGAACAGGAGAGAAGTATGTCAACGGAGTGATGTTGAGACCAGATGATCCAGAGATGGAAAAGAAGAAAGACGACTGCTTCAGAAGAGCCAGTTACCTTGCCAAGACTAATACCAAAGGAAATGCTCCTAAGTATCAGCGGGAGATGTTTTCTTCAAGAATACCCAAATGAATTACAGATACTCTGGCATTAAATTTGCATAGTTTGTCTTTGCGTGATATATTACATTTGAGGTTGTTCCGTAACGGCTTTGAATTCAGGAGTGTTAAAATGTTTGTTTCACCACATTTGCAGTTGCATTGCCGCATAAAACATTCGGTTAATTGCAAAAGCAGTTGATAAACAAGGAGAAACACTCATGATAAAACATTTCAACTCTTATGACGTTTACCGGCAGAATAATTATCACATTTATCCGGAAAAGCAAATGCTTGCCCTTGACCGTTTGAATAGTTTATGCCGGTATCATACCCTGAAATATCTGATCGACTGCACCACTCTTAAACACCATGAAAAGAATAACGGCGGATGCGTTTTCACGTTTCATCTGCAATTTCAAGATTTGTGGGCGGATGGTTGCGCCGATATTGTAAAAGAATTGATTGAAATGGTTGACAATCAAGTCTTTGATGACAACAAAACGCTTCGCGATTACATCTGGTTTCTCAAGCAGAAAAAGGGCGATAAAAATATTCATGCCGTCATCATCTTTTTCGGCGACGGTAAAGTATTTGCCCTATTGGATATGATCGCCGAAGCGTTGCAGGAGGTTTTGAGTCTGCAAAAGTTTTTGACAGATTTCAAAATCAACATTCCAACACTGATTCCGGAACATCGCACTCCATTCATCCTGCGGGACGCCGATATAAGTAACGGAACACTACTGCTTGATTGCGGTTTTGCTTCAGATTTCGACTTTACTGAAAACATTGACAAATAATTTGAAAATGCTTGAGCAATAACTGAATGCACGGCAATGCAACTGTTCTTTTCAGATCTGCTCAAACACCCAATGGTCGATTTGTCCGGCTTCTTCATCGAAATTGACTCCCACAAGCATGATTTGTTTGCCGGAATTCATATAACGCCGGAAATAATCCCGTTCTTTGATCTGCTCTAAGGCGATTTCGCCGCTCTTATCCATTTTGAATTCAAAGACAAAGACAAAATCTTCATTGGTTGCCACTGCATCGATACGCCCGTTGTTGGTACGGGATTCTGCAGTAATACTGATGCCTAACAGCATGAAAATCGAGTAAAAAAGCAACTGGAAATTATTTTCGCTTTTCAAATGCACATCATACGGTATTTTGGCAAAAAACACCTTCATCGTTTCCATGAAACCATCCACATCTCCGGCAGTGACCTTATCTGCCAGACGGTAAACAGAATCTTTCACCTGATCGACACGCAAACCGCTGCAATCTCCGGTCAGATAGGCTTCAAAAGAGCCTTTGACTTCCAGATTGGGGAAGCGAAGCATATATGTGGTATCTCCATAACGTTCAACAGCTTTGTCGATAGTCAAGTAACCGGTTTGCAGCAGCAGTGTCAGCGGATTGAGTTTCCCGATTTCATAAGCATCAAAGGCAAAAGAGGAAACAGGATTTTCTAAAACATCTTCAAAATTGAAGTGATTTTTTCTGATCAACTCAAGCAGAAAAGAGGGCGTACCGGTGGAAAACCAGTAATTATTGAACTCTCCGCCGGATTCAAAGAATTTTGCCAAAGAGACGGGATTATAAACAGTTTTTGCATTTCTGTGGAAACGGTAGCCGTTGTACCACTCTTTGATTTTTGTTTTGTATGCTTCAATATTCTGATTTCCGGCAAGTGCGGCAATACGGTCGCCGAAGTTCGCTTCCAACTCTTCCTGAGTATAGCCGAACATGGCGGCATACCGGGCATCCATCGTGATGTCAGTCAAGTTGTTCAGATCGGAAAACAAAGAAACATGACAGAACTTGCTGACTCCCGTGATAAAAGCAAAACGCAACTTACTTTCAAAAGCCTTTACGACAGAATAAAACGACTTCATGCAAGTCAGAACATCAGAACATTCTGCTTTCCCAATATTATTGAGAATAGGCTTGTCATATTCGTCGAGAAGGATCACAATATCTTGCTGATGAGAAAGTTCACGGATTATTTCCCTGAACATATTATCGGGAGAGGATTCTGTCAACTTTACTTTGTGTTCTGCCGCTGTTTCTTTCATTAATCGGATCAAGCTGTTTTTCACAGAAGCAAGTGAACTGAAATCAAATCCGTTCATATCCAGATGTATCACGGGATACGGCTTCCAATCATACGGCTTATCGTAAATGGCAAGTCCTTTGAAAAGCTCTTTTTTGCCTTCAAAGAGAGCTTTCAAGGTTGAGACGGTAAGCGATTTACCGAAGCGGCGCGGGCGGGAAAGGAAATAAGATTCTCCGACCGGATTTATCAAATTCCAGATATACTCCGTCTTGTCGACATAGAGGTATCCTTCCTGCCGTAATTTTTCAAAATTGTAAACGCTGCTGGTAATATCTTTCATTATTTCAAGCTCCTGTTTCGTAATATACACTGCACCGGCAAGTATTTCAACATATGTACTGCTATAAAAACAGAAAAATGTCTGATATATGTCATACCCGGCATGTTTCTGTTTCTTTATAATTTTACATTCCCGCAGCATCACATGCGCGAGAGAAAGGAGGCGCATGAGATGAACAATAATTTGATCCGTCAGCAAACCGTAATCCTTATTGGAAAAATCCTGCATCCATTGACCGAATCCAATCTGATTCCATTCCCTGAATATCGGGAAATCATCGCTCAGCTGAAACACATTGCTGCCAAGGGTGAACCATTGCCGGTAGTCGTCCCCAAGCTGGTAACTTCTGAAGAGGCAGCCCAGATGCTTGGTATCAGCTTGGCAAACTTCAAAAAGCAAGAACCATATCTGCCTTTCAAGAGGAAGTATGTTGGTCATGGAATCAGGTATCGTAACACAGATATTATCCGCTACATTCTGAGCGATGACCCGCAATCTATCGAAACTGATTCAAATTAAGAGTCGCTGTCTGGAATCGCAATGCGATTCCAGACAGTAATCCTTTTACATTGTTCTTGATGAAAATTTCGTACTCGTGGGCAGTAGATCACAGATCAATTTTAAGGTGGATTTACACGACAGAACCCCCTTGCCGCATGGCAACAAAATAGCTCTTTGAGTACCTCAAATGAATAGACTAAATTAAATGCTTTTTCTGAAATAACGAGTAAAATAACTTCATCGCAATACCGAAGCGAAGTCAGGAACAGACGTTCGACATAAGCACCATGCTTCCACATAAAAGTAGAACAATTACGTGGATTTTGTGTTTAACTTCCCCGTAGTTCGGATAATAAAATATGGTGAC
>JAZSLR010000033.1:0-5682 GCA_045535475.1 Acutalibacteraceae bacterium
CAGAGAGCGAATCACATCCCAAAGCTCGTGCCGTGCAATAACGTCAAGACCGAGAGTCGGCTCATCAAGAAAAAGTATTTTCGGTTCGCTGATAAGTGCCATTGCAATACTGACACGCCGCTGCCAACCGCCCGACAACTTTCCTGCTTTTCTTTTCAAAACGGAATCCAATGAAAATTGCCCGCAAAGTTCCTCAATTCTTTTCTTTGTTTTCTCTCTGGGGAAACTATAAATTCCACAGATTAGCTCCAAATTTTCTTTTACGGAAAGATTCGGTGCAACTGCGGTTTCCTGAGGGGAAACACCAATTAATTGCTTCACCTGTTCCGATTGCGTTGTTATGCTGTATCCGCCTACAAACGCATCACCGTTGGATGGCTTTGTCAGGCAGGTTAACATTTTTATTGTTGTGGTTTTTCCCGCACCGTTAACACCCAACAGCGAAAACAGTTCACCTTGCCGTATTTCTAAATTGAGCTTGTTTACAGCAGTCAGATTTTTGTAGTGCTTTACGAGCTCAACTGTTTTTATCTCTTGCATTTATGTTATCCTCCTTTTTGTTTGCAGTACCATCATAGCAAATATAAAAGAAGAAATGCTGAGTTTTGTCTGTTCGGTCATTTTTGGTGTCTAATCGGTTATAAAATGCTTTCACGCCCCGTTATTATATAATATCCTTCTTGAATCGCAGAAAATGTTGCAACTGCACATACCACCGTGGCACTGTGTTTCAAATCAATAAAATGTTGTGTCATAGGTAACAAAAACAAGAACAGTCCTGTAACCTTGTTTGCGACTGTATGATACGATATCAACTTTTTCGTGCGAACAAAGCCCAATATAATGTTGCCTGCTTTAATGATTAATATGATAACAATCCATATCCATAACCATTTAGTAATATGAATCACCGGAAACAATTTAAATAATGATACGGCTATAAATATTAAGTCAGAAACAGTATCAAATTTTGCTCCGAATTCGCTTATGCTGTTTGTCTTTCTTGCAACAGTTCCGTCTATCATATCAGTAAATCCGCAAATAAGATATGTAATATAAAACTCCGCGGAAAACACAGGAAAGAATATCATCAAAATACTGCAAAAAATTCGGCAACCTGTGATTATGTTTGCAATCTGTTTTTTCATATATTTCCCTCAAAACATTTTTAAATCCAGCTGATTATACCATATTAACACCATAATTTTCAATCCGACTACATGCTCTTGTTACTCTAAAAGTGGCAAGAGTTTTTGCTTTTCCATCCTCTTGGAAATACGGGAAACAGCTAACATTTTCGCTAAAATGTAGTCAACGGGTAACGGAACAATACAATTGAATGACCGGCCGACGAGAACAAACCGCCATGACCTCTCAAAAAGTAACTTCCGATTAAATCGGGTTATGATTATCAGCGAGATATTTTTTTGTCAGGGATTTCCGAAAACGCAGGCAATACTTTGTGTATTAACGAGTATTTCGGGAATTTATGACGGAAAAATAGCCGCTGAGAATGTGACTTCGATTTAATCGGAAGTTACCTGAGTGAGCGCAGCCGAAAGGCTGACGGCACAGCGCCCATAGAGATATGAGGAATGCCTGTCGGAACTCGAATTTCGGGCAGAACGGCGATTGCTTTATGAAAGGATGTGAAATCAGCGAATTAATTAACGGTTTTGTATGTAATTCCATACGGAACAGCGATACGCCAGAGAGCGAACACGGTTCACGGAAATGTGTGACAATTCATCAAATCGCAAACAAACACACGAAACAATGAATATGAACAGCACCGATATTGAACAGTGCATCATAAATAAAAAAAGAAAGGGGTGATTTAATGGATATACGAAATGAAATCAAATCTTACATAGTCAAAGAAGGAATGACAATGCGTGAACTTGTTGATATGCTTTCATTTGAATACGGCTGGAGCGACAGCGTACCCAATTTTTCGGGCAAACTCAGCCGAGGCTCTCTGCGATACTCCGAAGCCGTCGAAATGGCTGATGTTATGGGATATGATATTGTTTGGGTAAAACGAAAATAAAGTTGTTTTCTATATATGTATGTGATATAAACAACTAAATAAATTCGGATTTGTATGCAGATAAAAATGAAACTGTACGAATCAATTCTATAAAATAAAAGTCTCAAAAATATTTATTTTCCTTTATTGTAATATCAAAATATATGTGCTACAATTGCATCAATAAATCAGAATCAAAATTCAGGAGATGATAAAATGAACTTTTCTGAAATTACACCATATATAAAAGAACTTGCTAAATTATCAGATGCCGGCAATCACATTGCTCAGGAAATGTATTTACAGCATGATGTAAAAAGAGGATTGCGTGACATTAACGGCAACGGTGTTGTTGCAGGTCTTACAGAAGTTTCGCGAATCAAAGCCAAAGATAAAGATGCTGACGGAAACATTATTCCCTGCAAAGGTCAGCTTTTTTATCGAGGAATAAATGTGTGTGATATTGTAAAAGGCTTCCGTGAGGACGAACGTTTCGGCTTTGAAGAAACGGTTTTTCTTCTTTTGTTTTCTAAATTACCTAACGAAGAAGAATTGCTTAAATTTCGTGAACATTTATCCTTATACCGTTCTTTACCGCCGTCTTTTGTTCGTGATATGATATTGAAAGCTCCCGGTAAGGATATGATGAATATGCTTTCCAGATGTGTTCTTGCATTATATACTTATGACGAAAATCCCGATGAAATCACAACAGAAAACACTATGCGTCAGTGTCTTCAGCTGATTGCACAGTTTCCGCTTCTTGCGGTTTACGCATATCAGTCTTTCAGGCATTATCATAATGATGACAGCCTGTTTATTCACTATCCTCGCAAAGATCTTAGTGCAGCCGAAAACATTCTTTATCTTTTGCGTGATGACGGTGAGTTTACACCCCTTGAAGCAAAATTGCTTGACCTTGCTCTTGTGCTTCACGCTGAACATGGAGGTGGAAACAACTCAACCTTTACAACTCATGTTGTTACATCATCAGGTACAGATACTTACTCGGCAGTTTCAGCAGCTCTCGGGTCGCTCAAGGGTCCACGTCACGGCGGTGCAAACATAAAAGTAGCAAAGATGTTTGACGATATGAAATCTAACATTGACATAAAGGATGTTGAAGCCATAAAAGACTACCTTTGCAGGCTTCTTGATAAGCAGGCGTTTGATAGAGCGGGGCTTATATACGGTATGGGACACGCCGTTTATTCCTTGTCTGACCCCCGTGCAGAAATTCTTCGCACCTATGCAAAAAAACTTTCTGAAGAAAAAGGTATGGAGGATGAATTCAGACTTTATGAAACAGTTGAAAAGCTTGCTCCCGAGATAATTGCTGAGAAACGAAAGATTTATAAGGGGGTTAGTGCCAATGTAGATTTTTACTCGGGTATGGTTTATAAGATGCTTGATTTGCCCTATGAAATGTATACGCCTATTTTTGCCGTTGCAAGAATTGTTGGCTGGAGTGCACACCGTATAGAAGAAATACAGAACGCAGGAAAAATCATCAGACCTGCATATATAAGCGTAAAAGAAACAAACGAATATATTTCTTTGAAAGACAGATGATTGTTTTGCAAATGCTAAATAAATGTATTTATTCACGTTAAATACCAATTTATCGAAATAATAAAATCAAACAAAAATCAAATATTTAATCAAACCGTTTCACGCTAAGTGAGGCGGTTTTACTTTTATAAAAACCGAAAGGAGAAAACGATGCCAAGAGAAAGTTTAAAAAACAAAACCCCGTCAGAATTGCGTGAGATAAAAGCAAAGAACGAAGCAAAAATCAGATATATGGAAAACAAAATCAAATATCTTGAATCGCAGGAAAAGCAGCTCACACGGAAAGAACGCACTCACAGACTTTGCACCCGTGGAGCAATGCTTGAAAAATATCTTTCTGAATTTACCGATGAACAGGTTGAAACAATTTTAAAAATTGCTTTTCATACCGAAGCAGTTTGCAGAACGATTGAGCATTTCAGAGAGCGCAACGAAAACACCACTTTGTAAAAGTGCGCAATTATACACCGTTGACGGTGTAATTGCGATTTTCTTCAAAAATACTCGGAACAGAGTTCCACTGATTTCATCAGACAAGGGTTTCACCCCTGCGACTTCGTCTACCCCAATTTTAAAAACATAAGGAGAGTGATAAAAAATAGCTTGTACTCATTTTCAAATATCAATACAAAAGCGGAGTGAAAATAAATCCGCTGTTGCAGGAGCCGCTTACCAGAGCGGCTCCAAACTTTTCTCGGAATATGATAACCGAACAAAAAACTATTTACGAAAACAAAACGAAGTCATCCACTCTGAAATTCTTCTTCCTCAAAACGCACCCGAAAAATATTTCGACAGAGCGACTTTATGGAACTCTGCCGAGAAAGTTGAAACTCAATGGAACTCTCAACTCGCTAGAAAAATTATCATAGCACTTCCGAGAGAAATTCCAACCGAGCAGTATGCCGAACTTGTTCGAAGTTATTGCTATGAACAATTTGTTTCAAAAGGGATGTGTTGCGATTTCGCCGTTCACGATAAAGGTAACGGCAATCCGCACACACATATTATGCTGACAATGAGAGCGATTGATGAAAACGGAAAGTGGCTTCCGAAGTGCAGAAAGATTTACGATCTCGATGAACACGGCAACCGAATCGGCGAACACCGTGAAGATATTGTTGATTGGAATAAAAAAGAAAATGCAGAAATCTGGCGACACGCTTGGGAAGAAAAAGTCAACGAGTATCTCGAAAAGAACAACCGACCCGAAAGAATTGATATGCGTTCTTATGAACGGCAGGGAATAGATTTAGTACCGACAGTTCATCTCGGACCCGCTGCATCGGAAATGGAACGCAGAGGAGAAGAAACAATTCTCGGCACTCTGAATCGGGCCATTGTTAAATTCAACTCTGTGCGAAAACAGTTGCGAAAAGCACTTGCAGAATTGAAAGAATGGATTGAAGAAATCAAGAAAATTCTTTCCGAACTCAAAGAAGAAAAAGAACCAACAATCGCAGACATTCTCATCGATTATCTGAACTCCCGACAAGAAGCTCACAACGGTAAAAGCAGATATTTTTACAATAAAGATTTGTCGGTTGATTTGAAGCAAGTTTCAAAAACGCTCGCTTTTCTTCAGGAACATAACATCACATCTGCAGATTCTTTGTGGAAGATGATTGAAAAAGTTTCTGCAATTCAGAGCCGTATTGATTTTACTGATGACAAAATCAAAGAACTCAAAAAGGGACTTAAATTTATCGGTGATTATGAGAAATACAAATCTGTTGCGGATGAATACAGCAAAAAGAAATTCGGCAAAGATAAATTCAAAACCGAACACAGCAAGGAGATAAATTCATTCTACCGGGCAAAGCGGTGGGTTGATGAAAACCCGAAAGCAACGACCAAATCATTAAAAGCCGAAATCGAAAAACTGCAAAAAGAAAAAGATACCGAAGTTACTTTCATTGAAAGCAACTACGGCAGTCTTGAAGAACTCAAACGAGCAAAATATATCATTTCAAAAGTTCTTGCAAATGTTAAATATCAGAAACAAGAACAGTCTCGTGAAATTATTAAACCTACCAAAATCCATAATCAAAATATTGAATAAAGGAGTAATAAATTTATGA
>JAZSLR010000029.1:0-9102 GCA_045535475.1 Acutalibacteraceae bacterium
TTGAATTCTTCGCTGAAATTGCAAGCGTTGCAGAATGTAACCTTCTTGAAAGAGAAGATGTTGCAGTTGACATCGCAAACGGCAGGGCAATGAACTTCGCAATCAAGCCCTTCGAAATCAAGTGCTACAAAGTTAAGGTTAAATAAGATATAAAAATCAAGACGGTGTGCAGTTTTTGCACACCGTCAATTTTTTTATTTCTGTTCGCTGTTCTGTTTTGCTTTTGTTTTTGAAATAAGCCTTTTTGTTATCAGACTTGCAATAAGCATAAACACGATAATAACCGCTACGGGTATTGCCGCAACCCAGGGTTTTTCGCCCATATTTTTGAGAGTGATTCCGAAGAATGTGTAAACGACGACAAGCGGAAGATTGCCGAGATTTGCGCCGATTGTGTAATTTTTGAACGAGATTCCCATTGCGCCGAAAAGCAGGCTGGAAAGGTCACCGGGCATAATGCCCGAAAGCTTTATGGCAAAGGTCATTTCAATTTCGTTTGCGCCTGCAAAATCGTCAATTTTTTTGATTACTTTGAATTTTCCTTTGAGTGTTTCAACCATACCTGCACCCGTAAATTTTCCGAGAAAGTAGGGGGTTGAAAGGCTGAGGAAAACCGAAATAATGTTAACAATAAGTGCAACCCAGAAGTTGGGCATTATGTAAGCACACACTGAAAAAACAACCGCGGGAGGAAAGACGAGAGCGAATGATTTGACAACCGAAAAAACAATTATACCTGTTGCAAGAGCAAGTGTACCGCCTGTCAGGCTTTTGCTCAATTCGGGAATGTTGGAAACTTTGATGTTGTATTTCTGCGTAAGGTAAATGCACAAAACAACCATTATTGCCATAAATATGCCTGCCGTAATCTGCAGGATTTTGATAAGCTTTTCGTAGTTCTTGTTCGCCATTAAAACACATCTCCTTAATTGATTGATTAAATCATATAATACTATTCTGCAAATGTCAACAGAATTTGACTTGGAGATTTGACTGTGTTATATTATTGGTATTATAAATAAAAAAAGGTTCTGAGACGATGAAAATAATCGCAAGCGACTATGACGGCACCCTCAATCAAGGCGGTATCGACGATAAAAAAAGAGATGCAATAAAAAGATGGAGAAAAGCGGGCAACCTTTTCGGCATCGTCAGCGGCAGGGGACTGGACGACCTTGTTGAAGTCCCCGTAAAGCAGGAGTTTGAGTGCGACTTTCTTCTTGCATCAAACGGCGCTGTTGCCGCAAATGCGGACGGTACCGTGCTCGCAGAGTCGCGCTGTGACGGCACTCTGGCAAAACCGCTGATTGAATTTATCTTCGGCATCGGTTGCAGCTGGGCGAGTGTTCACACGGCATTCAGGTGCATTATTGATGAAAATGATGAGGAACGCCTTGAAGATGAGTTCACTTTTGAAACGTTTCCCGAAATCCCGTATTTCAACCAGATCAGTACGATTCTCCCTGATGATGAGTCGGCTGAACGTGTTACGGCTGCGATAAAAGAAAAATTCGGCGGAATTCTTAACCCTTTACAGAATGGCAGATGCATAGATGTTGTTTCGGCGGATATGAACAAGGCAAAGGGTCTTTACGTGTTCCTTGATCTTGTCGGAGCAGAATATGACGACCTTATTACCGTCGGAGATAACATAAACGATACGCATATGATAGCGGAGTTCCGTTCCTATGCAATGGAGAATGCCGTTCAGTCAATCAAGGACATTGCAGATGATATCACTTCGGGCATAACCGAACTTATCGAAAAAGAAATGAATATATAAAACAAAAAACCAAGTCAGTTAAGACTTGGTTTTTTTGGTGGAAGATGGTGGTGATTGCAAAAGGAAGTTTCTCGGTGCTCGTTGGGTGCCGCTTGTTTGTTAAATTTATTACTGTGTGGTCCCACGCCCTAAAAACAGTCCGCAGGACTGTTTTCTTAACGGGCTTTCGAATCCACACAATAAAAAGCAAGGAACATACGGTTCGTATATTCCTTGCTTTGGTGGAAGAGGGTGGATTCGAACCACCGAAGTCGTTGACGGCAGATTTACAGTCTGCTCCCTTTGGCCGCTCGGGAACTCTTCCATATTAAATTGGAGCTGGTGGACGGACTCGAACCCCCGACCTGCTGATTACAAATCAGCTGCTCTACCAACTGAGCTACACCAGCATTTTTGCGGCGTTCCGTAGAACGCTCGATTAATATATCACAAATTTTTGGTGAAGTCAAGCCTTTTTTGCAAAAAAATTTAATTTTTTATAAATGTTAATTTTCTGCATAAACGTGAGTTGATAAGTCATTATGTCGACTGCGATTTTTAATAAATGTTCTTGACAAATCGGTCTATTGATGATAGACTACAGGTGAGGTCTATTGCCGATAGACTGAAAGGAGGATAAAAAGATGTACGAAACAAAACTTGGTGCGGTTGAATCAAGATTTGCTGAAATTATCTGGCAAAACGAACCGCTTACCTCGGGCGAGCTTGTAAAGCTCTGCGAAACAGAGCTTCAATGGAAAAAATCAACTACCTATACTGTCCTTAAAAAACTGTGCGAAAGAGGAATTTTTCAAAACAGCGGTGGAACGGTGACTTCTCTTGTTTCAAAGCAGGAGTTTTATGCTGTTCAGAGCGAAAAATTCGTTGACGAAACCTTTGAAGGCTCGCTTCCCGCATTTTTTGCCGCATTCACCAAACGCAAAAAGCTTTCAACAGAGGAAATTTCACAAATCCGCCGGATGATTGATTCATACGGGGAGGGATGATTATGGAGTTTTTGACTGACTTATATAATGTCTATGCCGGTCTGGTTGAAAGACTTTATTCCGACTTTTTCTTCTGGGTGGTCAACACAAGCATTTCCGCAAGCTTTCTTGTTGCGGCAATCGTTGTTTTGCGTCTTGTGCTGAAAAAAGCTCCGAAGGCATTTTTCGTTGTGCTGTGGGGATTTGTTGCACTCCGCCTTGTGTGTCCGTTCACTCTTGAAAGTGCGCTCAGCCTTATTCCGAGCGCGGAAACGATTCCGACGGAGCAGTTTATGTATCAGTATGAGCAGCACGATGACTATAATCTTGCCATTGTTGACAACCCGATTTATCCCGAAGCGGTTACTTACACGACGGGCTCGGTCGGTTCGGCAGGCTTCAGATCGGTTGTGTATTATCTGGTATGGCTCGGCGGAATCGGAGCAATGCTCGTTTATACCGTAATCAGCTACATTATCGTGCGGCGAAAGGTCAGGGTGTCGGTATCGCTGAGGGAGAATATCAGGCTTTGCGACGGCATAAAAACACCGTTTATCCTCGGAATTTTCAAGCCGAAAATCTATATTCCGTCGGATATGAATGAGCAGGATGCTGAATACGTCGTTGCTCACGAAAAGGCGCACCTCAAACGGCGCGACCATCTGTGGAAGCCGCTGGGATTTCTGCTTCTGAGCTTTCATTGGTTCAATCCCGTGATGTGGGTGGCATATATCCTGCTGAGCCGTGACATCGAGCTTGCGTGCGACGAAAAGGTAATAAAAAATCTCGGTGAAACAATCAAAAAGTCCTATTCCGAGGCACTTCTCAATTGCAGCGTACCGAGAAAAATGATTGCGGCTTGTCCGCTTGCCTTCGGTGAGGTCGGAGTAAAGCAGAGAATAAAATCTGTTCTCAACTACAAAAAGCCCGCATTCTGGATTATAGTTATCGCCGTTATTGCGAGCATTGTTGTTGCAGTCTGCTTTATGACAAATCCCAAGGCTTCTTCGATTGATGAGGTATACGGCGGGATATTTGAAAATAACTACCGCATAACCGTTGTTTCGGGCGAAAAATCTTATAATATTTCGTCGCAGACGGCGATTGACGAAGCCGTTGCATTCCTTGAAGAAATAAAAATCAGCAAAGCTCCGATTAATGACTCCCGAAGCGAAGAAAGAGCGGCGGATTATAAAGTTATCTTTTATGAAAATAAGGACAATCCCGAGATTTACACTGTTCTTAATTTTAACGCCGACCTTGATGAAATGTGGATAGATAATAATGTTAAGCCGAGCAAGACATATAAAGTCAAAAATCCGCTGAAGGTCAGACAGATTTTTGATTCCGCAACGGAAAAATATCTTTCCGACGGCTTCGGCAATACCGATATCCGATGGGATTATATGCCGATGCTCAGCTTCACGGGATATTATTATTTTCCCATAAGCATTGACCTCGATTATGACAATGTGAGGGCAAAGTGCTCTGCGGGTGAGCTTGTTGACTATGACGTTGCTTTCCCCGACGAAACGCCGAAAGGCAAAGAACTGAAATTTGATAAGGGACACAATGTTTACTGGTGCCCTGCGGCAGGCGAAGAAGCGGCAGCCGAAGCAATTATTGAGCTTTGGTTTTATAAGGATTTCAAAACAATTCACGAAGCCGAAATCAGAATAGTCCGTGAAGAATCAACAGATACAATATGGTACGCATCATATGCCGCATCGATGACATCCGACAGCGAAATTGTTATGGTGCAGGAGGAAACGGGCGGAAGAATTATACCACTGAGCGAATTTATGCGGAATGAGCCTGCAATTTCACTTCTCAGCGAAGAAAACTATGAGGAAGCGGCAAACCGTTTCGGAACAGAGAGCATACGCTTTTTCGATGCTCAGCTATTCGGCGAAGATATTTTTGTCGGGTGCGAATATGATGAAAAACTCGGAGTTGCAATTTTCACTAAAAACGAAAACGGATATAAGTTTAAGGATGCCGTGATGCAGTATACCTTTGCCGAGAGAGGTGAGGAGGTTTATTTTACGCCTTACACCTCGTCAGACGGCGGCTCGTATTATCTGATTCTGAGTGCAAACAAAGAGCTTGCAAGGATATCTTTTACGGGTGATTACGAAAAGACTTTCCTCATAAATCATTCGCCGGCACTTGTGGTTGCAGACCAGACCGATGAATTCAACAGCCGTATTCCCGCAGGCGAAAACGGTTCAACGGGCTTCACTTTTTCGTATGAATTCTATGACAGAACGGGCAGAATTCTCGGAGATACCGCTTCTCCCGTTGTTACAATCGACCCTCTTACCGAAGCGATAAAAAATGCGGTTATTGCAAATCATAAAGATGTCAAACCCGGCGGACTTTTCTGCTGTGCAAGCGTTTATTATTTCGATGTAAAAGAATTCAGCGGCACACCCGTTGAGGGCGGAAAGCATAAAAGAGGATGCACAGCAGATACGTTGATAAGATATGCGGAATTCTCTCTTTACAACGGAATGCTCAAAGAGGTCAGCGGATACAGCACGCCGATGAGATTCAATTTTGAGATTGACAGAAACGGAGGTTATACACTTACGGAGTTTTCCGAAATCAGCAAGCAGGAATACAGCAAGATATCGGAAAATGTCCATATTGACACCGTGAAAATGACCCGGGATTGCTACGCTCAGGCGGTTGAATATTATAAAATCAACACCGATGCGGTCGTTGAAAAGCTTCTCGATAAAGTAGCGGCGGCGAAGATAAGCTCCGAAAATGCGGTTGATTATCTTAACGCCTGCCCCGAAGAATACGATGAGCTGATTTATTACGGCGACTATACGCTGAAATATATCTTCTCCGAATTTCTCAAAGGCGGTCAGACCGATATGAGGGGGGAGATTATGCGCCGCGTTATGGATTATCTTATCGGCGGCGAAGCCTTAAAACTGTGGACGGAAAACGGTCAGGAGTATTTTGACGTCTGGAAGCAGAAAGCAATCGAAGTTCAGAATACCTACGGCACGGAACATCTTAAAGAAAATCTGCCGAAAGCGGCAATGCTTCTTGAAATGATTTAAAAAAACGGCTGTCTTGCCTATGTGGCGGGGCAGCTGTTTTGCGTGAATGAGAATATTTTTAAAATAATAATCATTTTCGGGAAAATCTTGACTTATATATCCGTATTGTGATAATATTAGAACATTATGAATATGGGAGTGATATCTTTGGATTTCAAAGAAAGTACCTTTATGTATGTAATAGCACTTTGTGTTGTTGCATTCGTAACACTGCAGTCCGTGTTCTTTATCGTTAAGTCGTGGAAACACGCAAAAGAGCTCGGCATCAAAAAGGAAACACTTAAGAATACAGTCGTTTCCAGCATCCTTTTCACGGTTGCACCCGCCATTTCGATTCTTGCAACAGTTATCGTTCTTGCCAATGCCCTCGGTATTGTCCTTCCCTGGATAAGACTTACCGTTATCGGCAACCTTGCTTATGAAACAACAGCTGCACAGACCGCTGTTGAAGCAATGGGCGGAACTCTCACAAGCTCAATTGCTGACTCTCAGCAGTTCTCGACTGTCACTTGGGCTATGACAATCGGCAGCATTGCTCCGCTTCTTATGCTTCCCTTCGTTTGTAAGAAGCTTCAGACAAAAATCGGGTCTGCCGTTAACAAAAACGAAGGCGCTGCAAAGCTCGGTGATGCTATTTCGGCGGCTGCGTTTATAGGCATTATTTCCGCTTTCATTGCAAGGGCAATCGCAGGCACAACCTCAGACGGTGTCGGCAACGCAGGCTTTATGTCAATTGCTGTTCTTATAGTTGCAATGGTTGCGATGGTTATTCTTGAAACAATCTGCAAGAAGTTCAATCTTGAAAAGCTCCGTCCTTTCACAATGCCTATCGCAATGTTTATCGGTATGGGTGCGGCAATGCTCTTTGAGGCTGTTCTTCCCGAAAATATCGTCAATTTCGTCTGGAGATAAGGGAAAGGAGAGAATGAATTATGCAGAAGAATTATTTTGACAAAGTTCACAGATGGGGCATTTTATGGAACATCGGCGCATTGCTTATGCTCCTTGCAATCCCTGTTTCTATTTCAATGTATCTCGGCGTATGGCCTGAACTGAGTGTTCTCGGTTCGGTTCTCAGCAAGCTTATGCTTCTCTACTGGGTAACTGCTGTTATTGAGGTTATCACATACGTTCCTATGCTCGGTGCAGGCGGAACTTACCTCAGCTTTGTTACCGGTAACATCACAAACCTCAAGCTTCCCGTCGGTCTTGCGGCTATGGAAAACGCGAAGGTCCGCGCAAATACCGAAGAAGGCGAAGTCATTTCAACAATCGCTATCGGCGTTTCCTCAATCACAACAACGGTTATTATCGCTGTCGGCGTTCTGGCTTTCTCACCCGTTCTTCCCCTCATCACAGCGGAAGGCTCGGCTTTCAAGCCCGCATTTGAGTGGGTTCTTCCCGCACTCTTCGGTGCACTCGGCGCAAGCTACTTTGCAAAGCATTGGAAGCTCGTTCCTCTGCCCGTAATCGTCGGCGTTATCGTTCTTATTTTCTCACCCACAATGGGTGTCGGCACTCTTATGTTCGTAACAATTGTTGCGGCAGTTGCAGGTGCATTCGCTCTTTATAAGGCAAAAAAGTTATAATCGCAATTGCCATTCTGAGTTCGGCGAAAAAGCTCGCGGAAGCTCGGAATGGCAAGCTTTTTATATGATGTTTATAAAAAGAGCGGTATTTTTTTATTTGTTGTGCAAATTTACACTTGATATCAAGGAAAATTTAGGTTAATATATTAAAGGTTTAAATTATCATCTCTTCTGAAAGGAGAAATTCAAAATGATTAACTATTCACGCGAAGTACAGGAAATGTGCTGCGTAGCCAAGGGTCCCAACCACGGCCCCGCACCCATCCCCGAAGAGGGCAAGTGGGTCAAGGCTTACGAAATCAAGGATATTTCCGCTTTCACACACGGTGTTGGCTGGTGTGCTCCTCAGCAGGGCGCTTGCAAGCTTTCACTCAACGTTAAAAACGGTATCATCGAAGAAGCTCTTGTTGAAACAATCGGCTGCTCGGGTATGACTCACTCAGCTGCTATGGCTGCTGAAATTCTCCCCGGTAAGACAATCCTTGAAGCTCTCAACACAGACCTTGTTTGCGATGCTATCAACACAGCTATGAGAGAGCTCTTCCTTCAGATTGTTTACGGTCGTTCACAGTCCGCTTTCTCGGATGACGGTCTTTCAGTCGGCGCAGGTCTTGAAGACCTCGGCAAGGGTCTCCGCTCACAGGTTGGTACAATGTACGGCACAAAGGTTAAGGGCGTTCGTTATCTTGAAATGGCTGAAGGCTATGTAACAAGACTTGCTCTTGACGAAGACAATCAGGTTATCGGCTATGAATTCGTTTCACTCGGCAAGATGACTGACTTCATCAAGAAGGGCGACACACCCAACGATGCATATAACAAGGCAATCGGCACTTACGGCAGATTCGCAGATGCCGCTAAGTACATTGATCCCAGAAAAGAATAATTGCAGGAGGTAAGGAATAATGGCATTATTTGAAAGCTACGAAAGACGTATTGACCAGATCAATGCTTGTCTTAAAGAATACGGCATTTCTTCAATCGAAGAATGCAAGGAAATCACTCTTGCAAAGGGCGTCGATTGCGACAAGATAGTAAGAGAAACTCAGCCCATCTGCTTTGAAAACGCTGTTTGGGCATACACTGTAGGCTGCGCTATCGCTATCAAGACAGGCTGCACAAAGGCTGCAGATGCAGCAGCAGCTATCGGTATCGGTCTCCAGTCATTCTGCATCCCCGGTTCAGTTGCTGACAACAGAAAAGTTGGTATCGGCCACGGTAACCTCGGCAAGATGCTCCTCTCCGAAGAAACAGAATGCTTCTGCTTCCTCGCAGGTCACGAATCATTCGCAGCTGCTGAAGGCGCTATCAAAATCGCTCTCAACGCTAACAAGGTAAGAACAGTACCCCTTCGCGTTATCCTCAACGGCCTCGGCAAGGACGCTGCTATGATTATCTCAAGAATCAACGGCTTCACATATGTTCAGACTGAATTTGATCCCTACACAGAAACTGTTAAGGTTATCAAAGAAACAGCTTACTCAAACGGTGACAGAGCTAAGGTTAAGTGCTACGGTGCAGACAATGTACCCGAAGGCGTTGCTATCATGAAGCTCGAAAACGTTGGTGTATCAATCACAGGTAACTCAACTAACCCCACACGTTTCCAGCATCCCGTTGCAGGAACATACAAAAAGGAATGTAACGAGCTTGGTAAGAAATACTTCTCAGTTGCTTCCGGTGGTGGT
>JAZSLR010000092.1:0-3629 GCA_045535475.1 Acutalibacteraceae bacterium
TAAGTGTTTACTGCGGTTCTGTCGGCGAAGCAAATGAAGGTCAGATGATTGAATGGATTGGCGATAAGGAAGCTGTACGAAATTTCTCCGTTAAAAGCCTTAATGATTTCAATATTTCGCAGATAAGAAAAGCCAATGAAACAAAAACAGAAACCACCGTAACTGAAACCGTAACATCAACTCATACTGAAAAAACGACAAAGAAAGAAACAACATCTTCAACCACGGAAAAGAAAGAACCTACTGCAACAGTTGCCGAAACAACAAAACTAACGACCTCAAAAACACAGACAACCACAGAAAAAACAACAAAAAAGAGACCGACAACAACAAGGCGTGATTATTCAGTTTATATAACCGAAGCAACAACGGTTACAGAAACAACAACTGAAACAACCAAAACAGAAAGAACAACAAGACCCAAAGCTACAACTACAACCAAACCCGTAACTATTACCAAACCTACAACCACGAAACCTACAACCACAACCACCAAACCCGTTGAAACAACAAAAGAAAAGCTTACCTGCACAATCACAATCAGATGCGATACGGTTCTTGACAATATGGATAATCTTGATCCCGCAAAAGCACCGTATGTTCCCGATGACGGAGTTATTCTCAGAGAAGTAACGGTTGAATTTGAAGAGGGAGAAACCGTATTTGATGTTCTGAACAGAGTCTGCAAACAATACAACGTTCCGATAGAATACAGCTGGACTCCTATGTATGACAGTTATTATATCGAAGGAATTAATAATCTTTATGAGTTCGACTGCGGCAGCGAATCGGGATGGATGTATAAAGTGAACGGATGGTTCCCGAATTACGGCTGTTCAAGCTATTATTTAACGGGCGGTGAAAAAATCGTTTGGTGCTACACCTGTAACGGACTCGGTGAAGATGTCGGTGCAGAACGATGGGAGTAATATGAAACAAGATTCATTCTCAAAACTTCATCCTGCGGTGAATCTGTTGTTTTTCATCGGAGCAATCTGCTTCGGTGTTCTTCTGCAGCACCCCGTTTATCTGCTTGCAGGTGTTTTTGCAAGCGGAGTGTATTACTTTTTTCTCAACGGCATAAAAGGAATAAAAAATATCCTGCTGATGATACCGCTTTTCATATTCGTAACACTTTTTAACCCTATAGTAAACACAAGAGGCGTAACGGTTCTTTTTACATATCTTGACAGACCGTACACACTTGAAGCTCTCATTTACGGAATAGCGGTTGCGGCAACATTTGTGCTCATGCTTTTGTGGTTCGGATGCTACGGTAAAGTCCTGACGGACGATAAGTTCACCTGCCTTTTTGGCAATCTTGCACCGTCATTGTCGCTTCTTCTCGTTATGGTGTTCCGCATGATACCGAATCTTCTTCAGAAAGCAAAACAGATTATCGGTGTCAGAAGTTCAATCGGCAAAGGAACGGCAGAAAAATCATCATTAAAAGATAAACTGGGTTCGGGAATGACGGTTATCGGAGTTCTCACATCGTGGGCACTTGAAGGAAGCATCACAACAAGCGATTCGATGCGTTCGAGGGGCTACGGTACGGCAAAACGGACAAGCTTTATGGTTTACCGAATGACGAAAATTGATTGGGTTCTGACATTAATTATGCTTACTCTGCTCGGAATTGTTGTCTTCTTTGCCGCAAACGGCGGAATGAACGCCGAATTTCTTCCCGAAAGAAACATAACACCGATAAAAGGTGTTAACATAATCGGATTTATCGCGTATCTCGGATATCTTATGATTCCAACAATATTAAACGTTAAGGAGGTTATACAATGGAACATTTCAGAATCGAAAATCTGAGCTTTTATTATCCGACCTCAAAAGATAAAAAATCACTTGATAATGTGTCGCTCAAAATAGAAAAAGGTGAATATATCGTTCTCTGCGGAAAATCGGGAAGCGGCAAAACGACTCTTCTCAGACATCTTAAAACCGTTCTCACTCCCCACGGAAAAAGAGCGGGTGAAATTTTTTTCAACGGTGTTGCTTTGAATGATGTTGACAACCGTAAACAGTCATCAAAAATCGGATATGTTATGCAGAATCCCGATGACCAGATTGTGACGGATAAAGTATGGCACGAGCTTGCATTCGGTCTTGAAAGTCTCGGTTGTGACCAGAAAACCATGCGTTCAAGAGTTGCCGAAATGGCTTGTTACTTCGGTATTCAGGATTGGTTTCACAGAGATGTTGCAGTTCTTTCGGGCGGTCAGAAGCAGCTTCTCAACCTTGCATCAATTATGGCAATGCAGCCCGAAGTTCTTATTCTCGATGAACCCACAAGTCAGCTCGACCCCATTGCCGCATCAGATTTTCTCAATACGGTTCGAAAAATCAACACCGAGCTCGGCACAACCGTTATCATAACCGAACACCGCCTTGAAGATATTTTCCCCTATGCTGACAGAGCAATTATTATGGATTCGGGCAAAATCATTGCCGATGATACACCGAGAAATATCGGTAAGCTTCTTTACGAACAGAATAATCCCATGTTTACGGCAATGCCGACTCCCGTTCGTGTTTTCTATAACGCAGACGGCGACGGTGATTGCCCCCTAACAGTCAGAGAAGGCAGAGCGTGGCTGAATAAAGAGTTTGAAATCAAACCTCAAATCGCCGAAATTCCTTGCAAAAATATCGATGATGACATCGAAAATCCTGCTTTATCACTCAAAGAGTTATGGTTCAGATATGAAAAAGACACCCCCGATATCCTCAGAGGTGTCAGCCTTGAAATTCCTGCGAGCAGTATAACCGCAATAGTCGGCGGAAACGGTGCGGGAAAATCCACAACATTGAAAGCAATTTGCGGAATATGCAAGCCTTACAGAGGCAAAATCAAGGTTTTCGGCAAACCCGTCAGCAAATTCAAATCGGGCGAGCTTTTCGAAAACTACATTTCAATGTTACCTCAGGACCCGAAAAGTCTGTTTGTGAAAAACAAAGTATCTGACGAACTTGCAGAAATGACGAAGGATAAAAACAAGATAAATGAAGTTGCGGAAACTTGTCAGATAACGGAACTGATGAATAATCACCCCTATGATTTATCGGGCGGTGAACAGCAAAGAGTTGCGCTTGCAAAAGTTCTCCTCACCGAGCCGAAAATCCTTCTTCTCGATGAACCCACAAAGGGTATGGACAGCTTCTTCAAAAAAATGTTTGCGACTATACTCAACAAACTCAAAAGTCAAGGCATAACAATTCTTATGGTGTCGCACGACGTTGAGTTCTGTGCAAAATATGCAGACAGAGTGAGCATGTTCTTTGACGGTCAGGTGCTTACAACCGAAACTCCGCAGAAATTCTTCGGCGGCAACAGTTTTTACACAACGGCGGCAAACCGTATGAGTAAGCACATCTTCAGAAATGCCGTTACGGCTGAAAACGTTGTTGAATTATACAAGAAAAACAAGGGAGGAACACAATGAAAAAATCAAACATCGCAATGCTGGTTGTGTTTTTTGCTTTAATTCCTTTAACTTTGTTTCTCGGAGATAAACTTCCCGGAAAAGGCTACTACATAACAGGTGTTCTTATCATAATTGAACTTTCGGTTCCGTTTTTTATGGCATTTGAAAAAAGAAAACCGCAGGCAAGAGAGC
>JAZSLR010000044.1:0-28085 GCA_045535475.1 Acutalibacteraceae bacterium
TGAACTGCCCCAAATTGTGCGGACAGTACAAAAACACCCCTATGGCAGAAAATATTAACTTTTAAGCGACATACTGACTTCGTTTTTCAAGCGGAGTCAGTTTTGTTTTTAGTTGAATTCTTTCGTTGTTGTAAAAATGTATGTATTCGCTTATGAGGATGCGAGCCTCCTCATAAGTTTTCAACTTTATTCTGTAAATACATTCTGTTTTAAGAATTGAGAAAAAGTTTTCAGCCAATGCATTATCATACGGGTTCCCACGTCTTGACATTGAGGGCGTTATGCCGTATGATTTTGTTAGGTTAAAATATGCTTGCGATGTGTATTGAAACCCTTGGTCACTGTGGAGTTGCAGCTCTGCAGTGACCTTCTCTTTTCTCTTAGCTGCTCTGATTGTACTCAAAACAAGGTTAATGTTTTGCTCTGTTCCGGTTTTGTATGCAACAATACTGTTGTCATACAAATCTCTGATTACAGAAAGATAAAGCGTTCCTTGCTGTGTCTTGATGTACGATATATCCGTTACCCACTTTTGATTAGGTCTGTCTGCTTTGAAATCTCTGTTCAGCAGATTGGGGTAACGATGAAGATAATCACCATAATTGCGATATTTCTTTCTTCTAATTACCGATAACAGGTTGTATTTCTGCATAACTCTTAATATTGTCTTGGGATTATGGTGTATTCCATTCCTTTCAAGCCATATATGTACTCTGCGATAACCGTATGTTTTACCGCACTTTTCCTGACATTCTTTTATCTTTTCAGCTAACGGCAAATCTTTTGCAGGTATATCCATTCTTTTTACATAGTCATAGTAACCGCTTCTTGACACTTTGAAGAATCGGCACATTTCACTTATTGAATATTTTTCCTTATGACGGTAGATAACCATAAACTTTATACTTGTTCTCACTTCCTTTCTGTGAGCGAGAGAAAATCCCGCATTAGTTCGTTTTCCATTTCTAATGATTTTATCTTTGCGTCTTTTCGGGCAACGATATATTTCAGTTCCGCTATTTTATCTTCTTCTCTGACAGCATAATCTTTTGGCGGTCTGCCTTGACGTTTTAATGATATTCCTGCGGCAATCTTTCTTTGATTACGATTATATCCACTGATAAAATTATGTATTTGTTCCTTGCTAAATCCAAATTTGTTTCCTATTTCTCTTTTGGTTAATCCTTGTTTCTTCAATTCCAATATTTCTTTTTCGTATTCCTTTATATGTCTGTAGTTCCTGGGCATAAAAATTCCTCCTATGATAGATTTATTCTACCATAGGAGGTTCTTTTTTTCATTGTCCGTTTTTACCGGTCCTGTTCAGTTATGTGACCCGGGATTAATTTTTATTCTGTTCGGAGAGCAACTACGGGGTCTTTTCTCGATGCAATCTTTGAGGGGATAAGACCTGAAATAAATGTGAGAGTCATACTGATGATAACAAGAGCAATTGCACCGTCTGTGGGAAGCTGTGCGATGTTGGAGAGCTTTGTGAAATGCTCAATCAATGCATTGATGGGAATTATCATCAGGAGCGTTGAACCGATGCCTATCGCACCCGAAACAAAACCGACAATGAGCGTTTCTGCATTGAATACTCTTGAAATATCTCTCTTTGATGCACCGATGGCTCTGAGAATACCGATTTCTTTCGTTCTTTCAAGAACGGAAATATAAGTTATGATACCAATCATAATCGAAGAAACAACAAGCGAAATTGCAACGAACGCGATAAGAACATAGGAAATGATGTTGATTATCGTTGTTACCGAAGAGAGAAGCAGGCCGATATAATCGGTGTATTTGATAGCGCTGTCTGCGCTGCCTTCAACTTCTTTTGCGGTGTTGTATTTTTCGATTTCGCCGGAGATATAGTCCTTTGCTTCAAAATCGATGGGATAAATATAGATTGATTGCGGAGTGTCGAGGTCTGCAACGCCGAGAAGAGCAAGAGCATCTTCATAGCTTGCTGCAAGGGGTTCGGGCTCAGGCTCAGGTTCAGGCTCGGGTTCGGGAGTCTGAGCGGGATTATCTTCGCCGCCTTCGGGTGAATTTGCAGGCTCGTCGGGATTATCGCTGCCGCCTTCGGGCGGTGAGGTAGGAGCGAATTCACCGCTCATAATTGCCGAAAGCATCTTGAGTTTTGTTGTTTTGTCCATCATCTGGAGGAAGGTGAGTGCCTGGTCGCCGCCTATCTGACCCATACCCTCGATTTCCTGACCTGCGAGCATCTCGTCAAGATATCCCACAAGCTCTCGTCTTTCGCTGATGGAGAGAATGGTTTTGAGCATAAGCTCAACGGTGCGCTTCATTTTCTCGGCTTCTTCACCGTTGTAGGTGCTGTCGATTGATGCGTAGATTTCTTCTTCGGTAACTGCGGGGAACTGACTGAAATCGGGCATACCCGCTGTTGCGGTAGGAGTTGCGGTGAGCTTATCCGAAGCGGTAAGCTTCATTGAGCTTGCCTGCGGCGTGTCGGAAATTGCGTCGAATTCTGAGGTGTTTATCTGCGGATCAAGCGAAACACCGGAAGCTGCGGGAGCATCCGATACCGGCTTGCCGTTGACGGGCACTCTGTCCTCTTTGTTGAAGGGGATGCCGGTGAAAACATCAACATCGGGGTTTGCCTTCTGCTGCTTCACTATTTCGCAGTCGTTGGTTGAGTTGATTACGTATTCAGTGAGTGCAGTTGTGTAACCGATTGCACCGGTTGCGGTTACCATAAGTGAATCATCCGAGGGTCTTACAATGCCGACAACCTTGATATCCTCGCCGTTATTGACGAGATTCTTAATATACTCTTCGTCGCCGCGCATATCGTCCCAGGTTTTTGTTTCTTCATTGTAAGCAAAATAATCGGGTTCAAGAACAATTTTAAATGTTTTGCTGAGGATTTCATCATATTCGATTTCAAAGGTCTTGGCATTGATTTCTTCGCCGTTCTGCATAGCCATAAAAGCCTGCATCATTTCTTCCTGAGTTGTCAGGCCGAGACCCTGAATTGCAATGTCGCTGATTTCGTTATTTTTATCGATGATAAGAACAACCTCGTTATATGCCTGAGGCCAGCTTCCTTTGATGAGCTCATACTGGTCATTGAGAAGCTCCTGATTGTCGATGAGTTCCTGCCAGGAGTTCATATATTTCTCCATACTTGCCATCATAGAAGTGTCAATCTGCATTCCGCCGGTGTTGATGCTTCCCATCATCGATTCCATAATGGAAATCATCGGGCTTGGATAAACCTGATTGATTCCGTTTGTGAAATCGGAGGAGAAGATGTTGAGCCTGCCGCCGTAAGTATACTGAATGCTGCTTGCGTGGTCATCTATGGTACAAGCTTCGCTGTCAAGGTATTCTTTTAAAGATTTGAGGTCATTCTGCCAGATTTCGGAGGAGAAGGATTCCATCATACTTGAAGCCATTGAATTGGAATAAACCTTGTCGCGTCCGTGATTTATTTCGCCCGAAACGGTTGCGGACATACTGCCCATCATAGCATTCATATCCATTGCCGTTTTTTCTATCATAATGGGATATGAGGTCAGAGTTTCCTGCTGAACGGAATCAATATATGCCTGGAATCCGCTTGAAAGAGAAAGAATGAGGGCGATGCCGATGATACCGATGCTTCCTGCAAATGAGGTCAGGAAGGTACGCATCTTCTTGGTCATCAGGTTGTTGAGCGAGAGAGAAAGAGCGGTGAAAAAGGACATCGAAGGCTTTCTGTTTTTCTTTGCCTCTTTCTTTTCCGATTTCTTTTCTGCCTTTGTTTTCTGCTGTTTTTCGATATCATCTGTTGAATAAGGATTCGTGTCGTCAACAATGTTACCGTCAACAAGGCGGATAATTCTTGTTGAATATTCATCGGCAAGCTCGGGGTTGTGGGTAACCATAACAACAAGCTTTTCCTTTGAAATTTCCTTAAGAAGGTCCATTATCTGGACACTTGTTTCGGAGTCGAGTGCACCCGTGGGTTCGTCGGCAAGGAGAATTTCGGGATTGTTGACAAGAGCTCTTGCAATCGCAACTCTCTGCATCTGACCGCCCGACATCTGGTTGGGTTTTTTGCCCAGCTGGTCACCGAGACCGACCTTTTCGAGAGCTTCCTTTGCCCTCTGCTTTCTTTCGCTCTTTGAAACGCCTGAAAGAGTAAGCGCAAGCTCAACGTTTGAAAGCACGCTCTGATGGGGGATGAGATTATAGTTTTGGAAAACGAAACCGACTGAGTGATTACGGTAGCCGTCCCAATCGCCGTCCTTGAAATCTTTGGTGGATTTGCCTTCGATAATCAGATCTCCCGAAGTGTATTGGTCGAGACCGCCGATAATGTTAAGCAGGGTTGTTTTACCGCATCCCGAATGACCGAGGATGGAAACAAACTCGTTTCTGCGGAACTCAATATTTACACCCTTGAGGGCGACAACTTTGGTATCACCCGTAGGATATTCCTTGACGATATTTTTCAGTTTAAGCATAAAAATACCTCTTGACAAAGCAATTTTTCGATGTTACACTTGTAACAGTAACGATTGTAACATTAGTTTATGAATAAATCATCAACAAATAACAATAAAAATGGTAAATGTTACAAAACGAAGGGATTTGTAATGGAAAGGGTTAATGAGGTTAACGTTCTGACCAAGGAGTGTATCGTCACAGCCTTGCTCAGACTTATGGAAACAAAAAGCTATCAGAGCATTTCGATAACAGATATCACCGCTCTTGCGGGGGTATCGAGAATGGCTTATTACCGCAACTATAAAAGCAAGGACGATATTCTGATAAATCATCTTACGGACCGCGAAAAGCAGCTTTTAAAGGAGCTTCACGGCGAAAGCGCAAACGACCTGCAGGGAATGATAATGATTATTTCGGAGTTTTTCCAGGAGAATGCGGACGTTATCAAGGCGATTTATGATGCAGGTCTCGGTCACAAGCTGACCGATATGCTCGGCGACAGAATTTATAATTATTTCCCCGTTGCAATAGAAGAGAGAGGGGGCAAATACGCCGTTCAGTTCTATGTCGGCGCGGTTCTTGCTGTTTTCAAGCGCTGGTTTGATAACGGAATGGTTGAAAGCGTTGAGGAAATTTCGGATATTCTTTGCAGACTCATCAACGTTGAGGCGGCAACAAGCTTCCTCGTATTTCCCAAAAATCAATAAAAATTAACGAAGTTCAGAAGCGTTTTTCTGAACTTCGTTTTTTTATTTATAAATCAACACATCAGGCTCATCTTCACACCACAATCCGAAGGCTTCGGAGCAGTTTTCATTGAAGAACATCGGCAGATAGTTTGCGAAATTCGAGGAGAGCTTTTTTGTTTTCAATTCCTCGGGGTCAATCCAGAAAACTCTGCCCTCATCGGTTGCTTCAAGAAGCTCACCGCAGAAATCCTTTGTTTTGTAAAGAAAAACGATGTATCTGTCCTTGCGTGTCTTATGCACCCAGTGAATAACACCGCAGGTCTGCAGATTGCGGACATCAAGCCCCGTTTCTTCCTTTACTTCTCTGATTGCAGAGTCAACGAAGCTCTCTCCCTGCTCAACGTGACCGCCGGGGAAGGAAAGCCCCGTCCAGCTTTTGAGCCTTTCCTGCACGAGCACCCTGCCCGTCTGCTTATCCTCAATCATAACCATATTGGTCAGTTCGATTCTTGTTTTTTCACTTCTCATATTATTTATGATTAATGTTCTGCCAGACGAATCCGACGTCGGGTCCGACCTGAACAAAGGTATCGGCCGCGTTGTTATCAAGCTTTGAAACGCGTGTGAATCCGTTTGCTTCAAAAGCTTCGCAGAACGCGTTCGCCATTTCTGTGTCCTTGAAAGTGATGTGATGAACAAGGCGGAATTCCTTGAGAGTTTTTCTCAAGCTGCCGTTGGGGAAGCCGACAACGAAGCCGGTGCACCACCAATATTTTTCATAGTCACGGTTAAAAACAGCTCTGTAATTGCCGTCGGAATATTCATCCCACATAAATGCCATTTCCATATTGAGCCAGTCTTCCTTATCGGCGCAGACATAGTGCGAGCCGATGCTGCCGATGGGTCTTGTATAAACGCCGACCTCGCCGCCGACGAATACCATACCGTACTGACCCTTCCACATCTGAATCATCCACTCCTTGCCGCCGTAGACAAAGGTGGTTCTGACGGTGTCGTAAAACATTACGGTCAGCGGAGCAAAGTTATCGTAAACTTCGTTGAAGCCGAAGTTTTTCTGCCAGCAGTCCTTATCGTCGGTATAATAATAGTTGCCGTCGCCGTCATAGCGGTAGGATGCAAGATTGATCTTTTCATAGTCAAAGCTTGCTTCGGGCGGAATATATTTGGGTGCCCGGGGAAGAGTGAAAACCTCGCGGAAAGCCTTGTTGATAACGGTTGCAAGCTCCGTCACCTTCTCGGTCAGAGTGGTTGTTTCGCTCTGAGGTACGGTTGATTCGGCTGTTGTCTTTTCGGTCTGAGGCTCGGTTGAGGGTACAGTCTGAGTCTGTGAAACTGCAGTCTGTGACGAAAAATAGGGATTGCTCATTGAGAAATCGGGCAGGGAAGTGAATTTTTCGTCAAGGTATACGGGATAGGTTTTTTCGCTTTCAAACGAAAAAGAGTCCGACGGGTCGGTTGCAACGGGCATCTTGTTGCCCGAATTCATTCGGACGGCAAGCACCGCAACTATGCAAATCATAGCCGCTGCAACGCCTGCGACAACGATTGTCAAAGCTTTGCCTTTCATAATTATCTCCTCTTAAAAATTATATTCGCGCACAAATGCGTTTATGAACAAGGGTCCCATATCCATAGCAACAAGAACGGTTTTTCCATCCCTGATCATAAAGGTCATACCCTCGCCTTCGCTTCCGGAAGTGAGGTTGCGGTCAAAGAGTTTTTCAACTTCACCGCTTTCGGGATTGATTGTGTAAACCGCCTGGGTATCGTCATTTGTTGCGGCGTAGATTGTACCGCCGTAAAATTCAGCACCCTGAATTGCATAGGGTGATTCTTTGAGAGCAACCTCCTTGACAAAGCTCATTTCATTTGCCGTGTCATAAACAAGAAGCTTTGTGGGTTCTTTCGAATGGTCGGTGCAGTAAAGATAACCGTTTTCGGGATTGACGCAGATCCAGGGAAGCCCGCGGGTTATCATTTCAGCATTAAGAATGTAATAATCAACAAGCTCAAGGCTTTCGGCATCGTAAACGCCGACTATCGGGTAATCCCATACCTTGCTGTCCTCAAGGCCTGCATAGATATAGCCGTTGTAATAGCTCAGTCCGCCGATGTGAGCAATGCCAATGTCTTTGAGTTCATCGGGGATTGCAAAATAATTTGCGTTGATGAGCGATTTTGCATCGCCCTCGGTGCGGATAAGCGTTGTTTTTGATGAAAACCAAAGTGTTTCTCCGTCCGATGTCATACCCTGCGAATGAAAATATGCGCCGATGCCGACTATGTTTGTCTTTTCCGTATCGGTGCGTTCACCTGCGGAAATGAGGTCAATTCCGTGGGTAAGAACGGTAAAAGGAATCAGCAGAACCGCAAAAATAAAAGAGAGAATTTTGTTAATCATAAGCTGAAATGCTGTCATTTTCTTCACCCCAAAATAGCAATATTTAATTTATTATAACAAACAAGAAATTTTTAGTCAACCAAATAAATGTTAACAAAAAAGAATATTTTGCGAAGATTGACAATAAAATAAAAAGTGGTTAAAATATAAAATGGTATAGATTATGATAAAAAGGAGAATCGGCTATGAATGATGTAAAAATGCTTTTTGACCTCTGGCTCGAAAAAACGGCGGATAATCCCGAAATCAATGCAGAGCTTCTTGCCGTAAAGGGGAATGACGAAGAAATTCTTGACCGTTTTTACAGAAATCTTGAATTCGGCACGGCAGGTCTGAGAGGTGTGCTCGGCGCAGGCACAAACAGAATGAACACCTACACCGTCTGCCAGGCGACGCAGGGTCTTGCGGATTATCTCAACAGCAAGGGCGAAAATCCGAGTGTTGCCATCGGCTACGATTCAAGAATCAATTCCGATGTTTTTGCGAAGCAGTGCGCCGAAGTGCTTGCCGCAAACGGCGTGAAAGCATATATTTTCCCGACTCTTATGCCGACTCCGATGTTATCATATGCAGTTATGCGCCTAAAGTGTGACAGCGGAATTGTTATCACCGCAAGCCATAATCCCTCAAAATACAACGGCTACAAATGCTATGACCCCTCGGGTTATCAGATGACCGACGAGGCAGCGCTCGCGACCTACGGATTCATCCGGAAAGTTGATATGTTTGAAGATATAAAGCGCATACCGTTTGACGAGGCAATGGAGAAGGGTCTTATTGAATATATTCCCGATGAAGTTGCCGAGGAGTTTTATTCACTCGTAATGCAAAGACCGATTAACCCCGATGCACGCGATCTGAAAATAATTTATTCACCGCTCAACGGCACGGGAAACATTCCTGTGAGAACAATCCTTGAAAGAGCGGGTTTTGGAAATGTGAAGGTTGTTAAGGAGCAGGAAATGCCTGACGGAAAATTCCCGACCTGCCCCTACCCCAACCCCGAAATCAGGCAGGTTTTTGAGTGCGCACTTGAAATGACCAAGGAAGAAAAAGCAGACTTACTTCTTGCAACCGATCCCGACTGCGACAGAGTCGGCATTGCCGTGCTGAAGGGTGACGAATATGTTCTTCTTTCGGGCAACGATGTGGGCGTTTTGCTTGCCGAATATATGCTTTCGGCGAGAAAAGAAAAGGGCACACTTCCTGAAAATTCTCTTATGACAAAATCGTTTGTTTCAACTCCGCTCATCAACAGAGTTGCCGCAAAATACGGATGCACGGTTGTTGATGTGCTCACGGGCTTCAAGTATGTCGGCGAATTTATCGCAAATCTTGAGAAAACGGGCGACGAACACCGCTTTATTATGGGATTTGAAGAAAGCTACGGCTATCTTATCGGCACCCACGCAAGGGATAAGGATGCCGTTGCCGCATCGCTTATGGTCTGTGAAATGGCGGCTTATTATAAGAGCAAGGGCAAAACTCTTGTTGATGTTCTTGATGATATTTACGGCGAATTCGGCGTTTATGTTAACAAGCTTTATAACTTCGCTTTCGAGGGCGCAAGCGGTATGGTAAAGATGTCGGAAATTATGGCAGAAACACGGGAAAATCCGCCGAAGGAGCTTGCCGGACTCAAGGTACTTGAGGTTCACGATTTTGATGCAGGCACGATTACCAACACCGTAACGGGAGAAAAAAGAGAAATCGGACTGCCGAAATCGAATGTTCTTGCATACACATTGCCCGACGGCAATTTTGCAATAGTAAGACCCTCGGGCACGGAGCCGAAAATCAAGGTTTATATTACAGGATGTGAAAAAACAAAGGAAGGCGCAGAGAAGATTGCCGCCGATATCGGCGAAGCGATGAAGGCTCTGCTGAAAATATGAGGTGAAAATATTATGAAAAAGAATATTGTAGTCAGAATAGTTGCAATCGTCCTTTGTGCGATAATGGTTCTCGGCGTTGTTACTGCGGCGTTCAGCGCATTTGCGGCATCTCCCGATTCCGTTTCTGCACCCGATACGGGCAGTCAGCCGATGGTGTGGGTTATCGTTGCGGTTGTTGCGGCGGGTGCGGTTATTGCAGGATGCCTGATAATCCCGAAAGTGAATAAGAAATAAGAATATAAAAAATCCGCAGGAACAAACTGTTCCTGCGGATTTTTTTTTGTTTATCTTGCGTAGTCGCCGACCATCATCATATAGTTACCGATTTCTGCGCCGAATTCGGGTGCGCCGTCCATAATAAGCTTGCCGGTCTTTGTGAATTCGAGCATATCTGCGGTGCCCATAAGAATGCCGAGTGCGCTGTCAAGGCTGTCGAATCTCATTGTGAAGAAGGGAAGAGCGCGCTTGTAAACGCCTCTGCCTGCCTTTGACTTACCTGCCTTTATGCGGATGTAAGCCGAGATTTCGGGATAGCCGTTAACTGCCCAGGCATAAACTCTGTCGGGGCTCTTGAGAGTCCAGTTGTGGATTTCCTCGTGACCCTGCTTGTTGAGAGTGCTGATACCGCTTGAAAGCAAGTAGAAATAGCACTTGACAAGGAGCTTCTTTGCTTCTTCGTCCTCGGGAGCTTCGGTAGCTGTGAGGAGAGATGACATTTTGAGAAGTGTCATCATAAAAGCAAGGAAAACAGCAGGTTTCTTTGCAATGCCCTTCATTGCGGGAAGGGTTGCGGGTCCGATTTTTCCTTTGAAGAATGCGTTCATTGTTTCAATGTTCTTGAACTCAAGCTCAATGTCAGCGTTGGTTGCAACCTTGTTTGCGTGGCAGAGCCATTCGCCGCTGTTAACAACAAAATGTGTTGAGAACTTGCCGTCGGGTGACTCGGGGTCTTTTGCGCTGACCTGGATAACTGCGTGAGCGTGCTCGAATTTCTTTGCAAGCTTGGGGTCATCCATTGCAATTGTCTTGATAAGAGGAAGAACGGCACAAAGGAAAATTTTATTGGTCAAATAGTCTTCTCTTGAAGGCATATCAATCATTCCTTTCTTACGGATTTGAGGTTGTTTTTCATTTTCACGACCGAGCGAGAAAGTGAAAATAACTCAAATTATGCTTCGTCGTCCCAGTCGTCGTCAAGCTCGAAGTCCTTACCCATAACCTCACGAACAGCAGCGATGATACCGTTCTGGTCGATGCCGAGAGTTGACATAATGTCTTCGTGCAGACCGATGGGAGCGAACTTGTCGGGGATACCGAGCTGCTTGAATGCACAGCCCTTACCTGCTTCAACGATAACCTCAGCAACAGCTGAGCCGAGACCGCCGAGGATGTTGTGGTCTTCTGCGGTGATGATGCGGCGGGTTTCCATAACAGCCTTAACGATAGCTTCCTTATCGATGGGCTTGATGGTGTGCATATTAAGAACTCTTACCTTAAGACCGTCGTTGACCTCAAGGAACTTTGCAGCCTGATATGCCTGGAATACGCACGAGCCGCAAGCGATGATTGTGATATCGGAGCCTTCGTTGATTGTTACAGCCTTACCTACTTCGAAGCCGTAGTCGCTTGTTTCGTAAAGAACGCGGTCAAAGCCTCTGTTGATACGGATGTAGTAAGGTCCGAAGTTATCGTATGCAGCGTGAACTGCATTGTATGTTTCAAGACCGTCAGCAGGGCAGATAACGGTGAGGTTGGGGATTGAACGAGCAACTGCCATATCGCAGATAGCGTGGTGAGTTGAACCTGCCTGACCGAAGGATGTGCCTGCGTGGGTAGCGATGATTTTTGCGTTAACGTTCTGATAGCAGATGTCGGTGTGAAGCTGGTCGGCACTTCTGAGAGAAGCGAAAACCGAGAAGGTGGAAAGGAAGGGAACAAGTCCTGCTCTTGCCATACCTGCAGCCATACCGAACATATTCTGCTCTGCAATACCTACGTTAAAATATCTGTCGGGGAATTTTTCGCCGAACATACCGATTTTTGTTGATTTGCCAAGGTCAGCTGTGAGAGCAACAACCTCGGGATGCTTTTCGCCAAGCTCGCAAAGAGCCTTACCGTAAATTTCAGCCGTTGAGAAAGCGGTTGATTCGGTAGCGGTATAAGTCAGTCCTCCTGCCATAATCAGATGCCCTCCTTTTCTGCACGAGCAACGCGCTGTGCATAGTACTTTTCAAGGCTTGCCTTTGCAAGCTCGTATTTTTCTTCATTAAGTGCGCCGTAGTGCCACTTGTAGTCGCCTTCCATATAATCAACGCCTGCGCCCTTGATGGTGTCGGCGATAATCATAACGGGCTTTTCCTTAACTGCGAGAGCAGTGTCGATAGCGTCTGCAAGAGCGCTCATATTGTGACCGTCAACCTCGATAACCTCGAAGCCGAAGGAACGCCACTTGTCTGCAAGGGGTTCAAGCTTCATAACTTCTTCTGTGGGGCCGTCAATCATACACTTGTTGCGGTCAACAAAAGCGATGAGATTGTCTGCCTTGAAGTGAGCAGCAGCCATACCTGCTTCCCAGTTTGAGCCTTCGTCACATTCACCGTCGCCGAGGATACAATATGTCATATAGTCCTTACCGAGTACCTTTGCTGCAAGAGCAGTACCGAGAGCGATTGAAAGACCGTGGCCGAGTGAGCCTGTTGAAGCGTCAATGCCCTTAACCTTGTTTGAGTCAAGATGGATACCCATTGTTGAGTTGCTGAGGTTGAAGGTCTTGAGCTTTTCTTTGTCGTCAAAACCGATGTGGCAGACAAGGCTTGCAAGAGCAACGCCTGCGTGACCCTTACTGAGAATGAAACGGTCTCTGTCTTCCCACTGGGGATTTGCAACGTCATACTTCATGTACTTGTAATAGAGAATGGTGAGCATATCCATAACGCTCATACCGCCGCCGATGTGAGCGCTGCCTGCCCAATAGGTGGTGTCAAGGCAAAGCTTACGAAGCTCATTCGCCTGCTTTTCAAGCTCGAGCCATTCCTGCTTGGTTAATGCCATAGTGAATTCCTCCTTAGAATTATAAATTTAACGGCGGGATGTGGGCATCCCGCCCTACAATTTCAAATAAAATCAGCCGAGTTCGGGGTGATTCTTGCGGACTGCCTTGAATGCATCTTCAGCAACTTCGATTGTGTGCTTGATGTCCTCGTCGGAGAGCGATGCGTTGATGAAGTGGTTGTGGTGGTTGGTCATATAAACGCCTCGCTTGACAACCTCTGCAATCCATTCCTGATGAAGCATAAGCGAATCGTCATCCTTGAGCATCAGATAGAAGAGTGCGGGTTCACCCGAAACGTTGAGGTTGAAGCCGTTGTTTGCGGCTGCAGCCTTAAGACCGTCGGTAAGCATCGTGCCCTTTTCAAGACAGAACTTGGGAAGGTCAATTTCCTTCATCTTGTTGATACAAGCGATGGCCGCTGCAAAGGGAACGGCGCTCATCCAGTAGCTGCCTGTGTATGAAAGACCGCTGATTGAGCTCTTGAGCCAGTCCTTACCGCAAAGAGCCGAAACGTTCCAGCCGTTTGCGAGAGCTTTACAGAAGCAGATAAGGTCAGCTTCAAAGCCGTAATGATGGTCGGAGCCTGCAAGGTCAAGTCTGAAACCGCAGCGAACGTCGTCCACGATAAGAACGATGCCCTTGTCGGTGCAGAGCTTGCGTACCTTCTGCCAGTAGCCTTCTGCGGGAAGAACATTATCAACAAAGTTGCCGTGCATATAGGGAGTTGAGATGAATGCGGCGATTTCGCCTTCGTTCTCGGCAACGATTTTTTCGAGCTGCTCGAAATCATTCCAGTCAACGTAAAGGTTGTTGGAAACATCCTCGGGAATAACACCGGGATAGTCAATCTTCTGGCACCAGGGTGCAACGCCGTGGTAATAACCCTTGACGAAGATAATCTTCTTTCTGTGGGTTGCGGCTCTTGCGGTCATAATAGCCGCTGTTGTTGTGTCGCCGCCGTTCTTTGCAAAGAATGCCCAGTCTGCGGAAGCAACGGTGTCAACCATAAGCTCTGCAAATTCGATAATCTTTGTTGAGGGAGCGGTGACGCAGTTTTCAATCTTCATCTGCTCCATAACAGCCTTGTCAACGTCGGGGTCGTTATAGCCGAGAACGTTGGGACCGTATGCGCACATATAGTCTATGTATTTGTTTCCGTCAACATCCCAGAAATATGAACCCTGAGCCTTCTGGCTGAAGAGGGGGAATGCAGAAACGGGAATGCAGCAGCCTTCTGCGGGGCCCTGATGGCCGTAAAGACCAGAGGGGATTACTTTAGCCGCTCTCTGGAAAAGCTCTGCACTTTTTGCGTGTGTATTGATTTTCATACTCATTTCAGAAACCTCCTTATGCAAGATACAGAGCAACTCTGTCAAGAATTCTGTTAAGGTTATCGAGCATTGAAATCATGCCCTTCATAACAATGTCGCCGCTGCCTACGCAGGCAATTGCGTTAACCTTGCCGTCAAAGAGGTCTCTTGCAAGCTTGATGCTTGAGAATTCCATAATTGCTCTGGGGCTTTCGCTGGGCTTTTTGACTGCGAGAAGTCTGTGATTCTTAACTCTTACTGTTGCGGCGGGACCGTCCTTGATGCTGAAAGCGATTTCGCCGTCAACCATCTGCTGAGCGGAGAACTTGCCGATTTCGTCATTGTTACCAATCTGAGCGATTGCAACGGAAATTGTATACATCATAAGAGTTGTGCTGATTCTGAAGAAATCCTCGTCCTCAAGGTCAGCGGGGTCGGGTCTCATATACTTGTTAAGCAAGTCGGTGAGCTTTGTGAAGTCATTCAAAAGGAATTTGATGTGAAGGAAACCTTGTGAGGGGATGGGTGTAACGGTTCCGTCAATAAGTCCGTTGAATTTTTCGCAGGAGCTGAAGGGGAGCTTAACGTCGCATTTTGCGCAGCCCTGCTCCATTCTGCACTTGCCGTTTTTGAAGGTGATTGTGGCACTGGGGCCGTCTTTTACTTCAAAACCGATTGAGATGGGCTTTTTGTTGGTGAGAATACTCTTTGCCTCGGGAGCAAGCTCGCAGAGATTTTCGAGAGTACCCAGCACGCCGTACAGATTGATGTACGCCAGTGTTCTTTGGTCAATCATTTTGATTTCCTCCTTAAATAGATTGCAAAAAGAGAAATATAAAGATATACACCTTATTTTATCAAATCATTTGTAAAATGTCAACAAATTATATTATTTAATTTAAATAATAAAATGGTGAATTGCATAACAGAAAACGGGCGTGAAGCCACGCCCGTCGGAATTTTCATTGTATTTTATTTCATATCAATTTTTCCGTGCTTTTCCTCATACTTCTCAATTGCATCGCGGATGAGAATGAGTATCTGGCTGTTTGCGGAACGACCTTCATAATCTGCAACCACGTGAAGTTTGTTGAGCATTTCTTCGTCGATTCTTATTGATAAACTTTTAGTTGCCATAAAACCACTCCAAAATAATTTTATTTTATGTTTATTTTATGTTTATTTTGTGTTATAATGTCTGAAATGAACGCATTATATATCTAAAATATGTTTGATATTAGCGGTTTTACAAAAATGAAATATGCCTTCGGCAAATGAAAAATACTATGTAGGGGACGGTGTCCCGTGGATTATATAAAAAACGGCGGCTTGTAGTCAAGCCGCCCTCAAATTCAGTGGTTTTTATATTTATCCATTTCAACAAGAATACGGTATATCTGTTCCTGCTCATCGTGCGTTTTCGTGCAGAGGAACTCATAACACTCAAGAGGAATGTTTCTTTCCGCACTGCTGTTTTCTCCGATTTTTTCAAAAAGCTCGGATAACGAAATCTTCAATGCTGCAGAAATTTTCGCAATGCTTTCAATAGTTGCATTCTTTTCTCCGCGTTCAAGCTGACCGATGTAAGTATGATGACAGCCTGACATCTCAGCGAGCTTTTCCTGACTGAGACCGAGTTGATTTCTGTAATTACGTATTCTTTGTCCAACCAGCTTAGTAATTTCACTCATAATTACAAACCATTCCCTTTCGATTATAAGAACAGTCTATAAATATTATAAACGCATTTCCACAGACTATTGATATTTTTTATGGCTCGTGATATACTAAAAGTATCAAATTAATGATTCTGTTACTTATAGTATTTGAGATTTGTCTGCTTTTATTTGTTTTTTTACAGCTTCAAAAAATTTCAAAGGAACATCAAATATGAAAAAAGATAAAAAAATGCTTGAAATCAGCGACCAAAATTTTTTGCTTTGTCTTTTAGACATTATTGACGTAACGCCAGAACAGCAATTAGCTGAATGGCAGTCAATAATTGACAACGAAATGAAAAAGCCGATAACCCAAAGGGATTACAAAACAATCTTAGTTTGTATTTATGAAAAGTTAAGTGTAAGTACAAAAATAATGACTATGATAATTCGATTTTAAAAACACGCATCATTAAAACTCTCGAATTTATTTGCAACGATAAATCTGAACAATAAAAAAGGAACGGTACAGACCGTTCCTCAAAATGCTATTTAAAAATCTTCATCTTCTTCAGCGCATAAAAAACCGGGATTCCGCCTGCAAGGCAGACCGCAAGCTCGCCTGCGCCGACTTCAAGCGCGGCAACGGCAAAAGCCGAAAAGCTTGCTTCATCCGTCGGCATCAGAAAAGTTATTTCTGCTCCGACTATGAGCGCATTGAAGATTACAGGCATAATAATCGAAAGAAGCGGCAAGCCTTTAACCGTTACCTTTCTCAGCATTCTGCCGGAAATTGCCGCCAGAAGAGTGGCAAGCGAACCGAAAACAATATCCCAGATGCCGAACGGACTTGAAATATTGCCGAGGATACAGCCGATTGTAAGCCCGGGTACAGCTGCGGGGGAAAAGACGGAAAGAACCGTCAGTGCTTCGGAAAAACGGAACTGAATCGGTCCGTGGGCGATTCCGAGAAGTGCACTTACATAGGTTGCCGCGGCATAGCCTGCCGCAATCATCGCACCTTGAACAAGGTACATAATTTTTTTGTTATTCATTTTATTGCTCCTTTTGCTGCCGTGCAGCGCCTTTAGTTTTGTTTGGCACCGAGCAGGTGCCTGTCAGGAAGGTTTCGAACTGACATTTTTGTTTTCGCTCTGTCTATAACTTTTTGAATCAGCAATTCCATATGTAATTGTTGATTCAAAAAGTTTTAAAGATATGCAGCGAGCGCCTTGAGGTTTTCAACCGCAACGCTTGCCTTGATATCTGAATTTTCATATTCCTCGGGAGTTGTGACTCCGCTGTAAACAAGAGCGCAGGGAATGCCGTGATTCATACCGATTGCGATATCCGTTGCAAGTCTGTCGCCGACAAATGCAAGCTCTTCTCTTTCGCATCCGAGCATTTCGGTGATGTAATCAACCGTTGCGGTCATAGGCTTGCCGAGAACAACGGGTCTTTTGCCGGTTGAAGCGGCAAAAAGCTCAATCATCGAACCGGTATCGGGCATATATCCGTCTGCAGTGGGGCAGTTGAGGTCGGGATGGGTTGCAAGATAAACCGCACCCTTGTCGATGTATTTAACGGCATCCCACATTTTCTGATAGGTGAGGGTTGTGTCGAAGCCGAGAACAACGATGTCGGGGTCAGAATCAACGAGATTGATGCCTGCCGCCTTGAAATCACCCGTCAGCCTTTCGTTGCCGAGAAGAAAAACTTTCTTGTCCGCATAATTGCGGTTGAGATAATCTGCCGCAACGTGAGAGGAGATGATAACTCTGTTTTCGTCAACGGGGAATCCCATTTTTTCGAGCTTGGCTCTGCAGACTTCAACATTGTTTGATGAATTGTTGGTAAAGAAATAAAAATCTCTGCCGCTTTCTTTTACTTTCTCAATAAAGTCCTTGGAACCGTCAATAATATTACCGTCGAGGTAAAAGGTTCCGTCCATATCGATGATGAAATATTTTGTTTTTGCAAATATTGAACCGTTCATAAAGGAAACTCCTTTGATTTTTACAAAAAGGTGACTATTTGCCACCTTTAATGAAATTTACCGAAAAATAGGTATAATTAAGTAAATAACGTATGTAAGGGGTGAAGAGATGAGCGATTATTTTGAGTCAAAGCGCAGCAGTTTAGGCGAAAATCTGCGCAGATTCAGAAAAGAAAACGGATACACTCAAAAATTTCTCGCCGAATATCTTCGGCTTGAGCGCTCCACATATTCCAAATATGAAAGCTCCAGAACACCCGACCTTGACAGCGTTATTCAGCTTGCCGCCCTTTACGGCGTTTCGGTTGACGAGCTTATCGGCGACTACCCCGACGAAGTGGTAAACAAGAATGAGGTTGCTTCTTACGCCAAAGCCTCTTCTCCCGACAGCAAAGACGGGTCAAACCTTACGCGTGATGAGCTTAAATTGCTTGCCCTCTTCAGAAGCAGTATCCGCAAAAAGGAAATTCTGGATTATGTCCGCCGCATATCGTCCGAGGACAGTAAAATATCAATTGACTGAATTTAACCCTCTGCCTTTACGGACAGAGGGCTTTTTTTATTCTGTAATAAACTCGCCGTCGCTGCCTGCGGGGGCATCGATTTTGCCGGTTACGTTTCTAATGTTGTTGCGTGCTGTCTGAATTTCCGCAAGGCTGTTGGAAATTGCTTCGTCTGCGGTTTTCATTATGTCCTCAATGAAGTCGCCTGCGGCAATTCTGATTTCGGCTGACCACTTGTTAGCCTTGTCGATAGCTTCATCCGAACGGATTCTTGCGTCCTCGATTGTTCTTTCAGCCTGCTCTGTTGCGGCGGAAACAATGTTTTCAGCCTGAGCATTTGCGCCTGCGATTGTTGAAGCGGCTTCTTCCTGGGCAGCAGCGGTGATTGCCTCTGCGGTTGCCTTTGACTGAATAACGATTTCGCTGCTGTCAACCATAGCTGCAGCTTCAAGCTGAGCGTTTGCTCTGATGATTTTTGCGTCTTCGTTTGCAGTGTTGACAATCTGCTTTGCCTGCGCTTCAGCTTCCGCAACCTTATTTTTTGAGTAGTCTTCGGTCTTGAGAACCAAAGCTCTTACCTTATCTTCGGCGGTGGAGATAAGTGCTCTTGATTTTTCCTGAGCGCCCGTAACGGCATTGACTGCCTCGTCCTTAGCCTTGATGAGGATGTTGTTTCTGTCTGCAACGATAGCTCTTGCCTGAGTCAATTCGTTGGGAAGATTGAGTCTGATATCTTCAATGGCGGTTCTGATGGCAGCGGCATCAACGCCGGTTTTGCTTGAAAGGGGAACCTTTGTGCCCGCCTCAAGTATATCTTCAATCTGGTCAAGTAAATTCTCAATATTCATTTCGAAAAACCGTTCCTTTCTTTAATTCGTCTGATTATATCTTCACATATTTCGGCAGGGACAAATTCACTGATATCTCCGCCGAACTCACAAACCTGTTTCACAACGCTTGAGGAGAGGTACATATTTTCCGCATTTGCGGTCAGGAACACCGTTTCAAGCTCGGGGTTGAGCTTTTTGTTGGTGAGCGCCTGCTGGAATTCGTATTCGAAATCCGAAACGGCGCGCAGTCCTTTGACGACAGCGCACGCACCTTTTTCTTCAGCATATTCCGCAAGCAGTCCGCAGTGCATTTCAATTTCGATATTTCCGATATCCGTGAGGCTTCGCTTGAGAAGCTCAACTCTCTCTTCAACGGTGAAATAGCCGTTTGTTTTGCTACGGTTTATCATTACGCACACGATAACCTTGTCGAAAAGCTTTGCAGCGCGACGGATAATGTCGATATGACCGATGGTTACGGGGTCAAAGCTTCCGGGGCAGATAGCCGTTTTCATTCAATCAGTCCTTCCGATAAACGGTTACGGCCGTTTTGCTGTACTTGTATTCTCTGTATTTTTTCAGTCCGCCGATTTCGTCATCAAGCTCTTCTCTGAAAGGATGCTCGCAGATAACAACGCCGCCCTCTGCAATATGCTCATCGATTTTGGACATCGCCTTTTGAAGAAGCCCCGTTTCATAAGGCGGATCAACGAATGCAATGTCAAAAATTTTATCCGTCATCGTCAGGAATGCGATTGAATCCGTCTGAGCAACGGTTGCAAGGGAATCGAGCTTTGTTTTTGCGAGATTTTCTTTGATGATTTTGATTGCGTTTTTATCCGCATCAACGAAAACCGCGTTTTTTGCACCCCTGCTGAGAGCTTCTATTCCGAGCTGACCCGAGCCTGCAAACAAATCGAGTATCCTGCGTCCTTCAATTTCAAACTGAATTGCGCTGAATACCGCTTCTTTGACCTTGTCGGTTGTGGGTCTTACATTATCGCCTTCAAGAGTCCTGAGCGTCATTCCTCTTGCAGTGCCTGTTATTACTCTCATTTAGAAACCTCCGCAGATAATGTATCAATCTATTATCGCACCAAACACGATTAAATGTCAAGATAAAATACAAATATATGGTAAATTTTTTGTCAGAATCAACTCTGACTGTCTGTATTTTTACCGTGAAAAGCTTCAAAAACCGCCTTTGCGGCATTTTTATTCATACCTTTTACGGCGGCAAGCTCTTCCTCCGATGCTTCGGAAACGGCTTTTACCGTTTTGAAATGCTTGAGAAGCGCCTTGCATCTGCTTTCGCCGATACCCTCAATTGAGGTGAGGGTTGAGGAAAGAGTTGATTTTTTGCGGCGGCTTCGGTGATATTCGATTGCGTAGCGGTGCACCTCTTCCTGAATGGTGGAAACGAGAGTGAACGCCGCACGCTTCGAGGTCAGCGAAAGCTCGTCGCCCGAGAGCGCAATTGCCCTTGTCTTGTGGTGGGAATCCTTGACCATTCCGAAAAGCGGAATGTCGAGATTGTATTTTTCCAGCACGGGTTTTACTGCATTTACCTGACCGCTTCCGCCGTCAAGCAGAATGAGGTCGGGCAGTCTGCCGAAGCCTTCGCCGCTGTCTTTTTCTTCAAAATAACGCAGAATTCTGCGCTCGATGACTTCCGCCATCGAAGCGTAGTCGTCCTGACCCGAAAAGCCCTTGATTGCAAAGCGTCGGTAAGCTTTTTTATAGGGTACACCGCCCTTGAAAACAACCATACCTGCAACGTTTTCGCTGCCCGCGGTGTGTGATATGTCATAGGATTCGATGAATTCGGGAGGTGATTTGAGTCCGAGAAGAGTGCCGAGTTCATCGAGCGCAGCGGTAGCCTTGCCCGTTTTGCCGAGATAGATTCCGAGCTTCTGCGCAGCATTTGAACGGCACATTTCCATCAGCGAATGCTGCTCTCCCCTCTGCGGAGTGACAATGCTGACCTTCCTTTTTGCAAGCGAAGAAAGCCATTCGCAGAGCACCTCGCTGTCCGCAACCTCGCCGTCAACGGCGATTCTTCTGGGCACGAAATCTCTTATCGAGTAATAGCTTCTTATCAATTCGTGACGTGCCTCGGGCATATCCTCGGGCAGGTCGATTATGAAATGCTCGGTGTCGTAAAGACGCGCATCCTTGAATCGTATAACCGAAAGGCACGCCTTTGCATCCGCACAAACAACCGCAAAAACATCCTGCTCTTCAACCGATGTCGCAACGACCTTCTGTTTTTCGGTAACTTTTTTGATTGCGTTGATTTTATCTCTGATTTTTGCGGCTTTTTCGAACTCTAAATTTTCGGATGCTTCAAGCATTTTCGCGGTCAGGTCATCGATTGCCTTGCCCGAGCCGTTTACGATGAAATCTATCGCTCTGTCAACCGCTTCGGAATGCTCTGGTTCTGTCATTTTGCCTGCGCACGGCGCCGCACACTGACCTATAAAATGATTCAGGCAGGGACGGCTTTTCTTGAAATCTCTCGGGAATACCTTCGTGCACTGAGGCAGGAGAAAAATCTTTTTTGCCGTGTCGATTGCGTTCGTGATACCGTATGAATTTGTGTAAGGGCCGATATATTCGGCACCGTCATCGAGCTTTTGCTTGACGGCAGAGAAATTCTTCCAGCCGTTTTTTGTGATTTTTATATAATGGTATCCTTTGTCGTCTTTTAAAAGAATGTTGTATTTCGGACTGTGCTGTTTGATAAGCGAGCATTCAAGAATGAGAGCTTCGAATTCGCTGTCGCAGAGAATATAGTCGAAATCCTCAACGTTTTCAACCATTCTGCGCACCTTTATCCACATTCCGTTTTGAGAGCCAAAGTAAGAGCTGACTCTGTTTTTGAGAGCCTTCGCCTTGCCGACATAGATGATTTCGCCCTTTTTGTTTTTCATCAGATAAACACCGGGCGTGAGCGGCAGACTCATTGATTTTTTGCGGAGATATTGAAGCTTTTCGTTCATTCTTTTCACCTCGTTCCGCATATATTATATACTTTTTTATCTTTTTTCGCAATACCCGAAAATTTTCTCTTGACAATTATTAATTCTTCTGTTAGAATAATAACCCGCTGCGGAAAGCAGCAGGATTAATCGAATTTTATCCTTGTCACGGATGCACCGTGACCAAAGACCAGAAGGAGGTGCTTTAAGAATGTCAGCAAACATCAGCTATGAGACAATGATGGTTTTTTCAGTTGCCAACGGCGAAGAAGCTGTTCAGCCTCTCATGGAGAAATTCAAGGCTATGATCGAAGCTAACGGCACTCTTGAGAGCGTTGATGAATGGGGTAAGCGCAAGCTCGCATATCTCATCAACGACGAAGCAGAGGGTTACTACGTTCTCTTCAACTATCAGGCTACACCTGAATTTCCCGCAGAGCTTGACCGTGTTGTAAAGATTACAGACGGCGTGCTTCGCTCACTCATTGTCAAGAAAAACTAAGGAGGTCGCAAAATGTTAAATAATGCCGTAATTATGGGCAGACTCGTTGCAGACCCCGAGCTCCGCACTACACCCAACGGAATTTCCGTTACTTCATTCGCAGTTGCCGTTGACAGACGCTTCAACCGTCAGGGCGAAGAGCGTCAGGCAGATTTTATCGACGTTGTTGCTTGGCGACAGAGTGCAGACTTTGTTTGCAAGTATTTCCGCAAGGGATCAATGATTGCAATTCAGGGCTCCATTCAGACCAGAATGTACGAAGATAAAAACGGCAATAAGAGAAAGGCTGTTGAAATCGTTGCAGATAACGTAAGTTTCTGCGGCTCAAAGGCAGAAGGCGGCGCAGGCTCTTTCGCAAGAGAAGAAAGCTATGCTCAGCCCGCTCCCTCATATTCAACCGCTGATGAAGGCGACTTCAAGGAAATTCCCGAAGACGATCTCCCGTTCTGAGATCGCAAAAACTGAAACTGAAAAGGAGGTTTAATCCAAATGGCTTACGACAGAAGCGAAAGAAGACCCAACAAGAAGGGTCGCAGAAAGGTTTGTGCTTTCTGTGTAGATAAAGTTGAATGCATCGATTACAAGGATGTAAACAGACTCAACAAGTTCACTTCAGACAGAGCAAAGATCCTTCCCCGCCGTGTTACCGGCACTTGCGCTAAGCATCAGCGTGAGCTGACAACCGCTATCAAGCGTGCACGTCAGATTGCTCTTCTTCCCTATACAAGTGACTGATAATAAAATTGAGCTCCGTACCTTCGGGTGCGGAGTTTTTTTGTTTTCAATATCGTAGGGGCGACCATTGGTCGTTCGTGAAAATTCATTAAAATTGTCGGGCGGATAATATCCGCTCCTACCACAAATAAACGGTAGGGAACGGATGCCATCCGTTCCGTTTTGTTTCACCACAACCTATTGAAAAACAAAATAAACAATGATATATTATATTCATAAGGAGGCTGAAAAAATGAAGGTTATATTAATTCTGCCCGACGGTATGCGACCTGATTCTTTGGCAGATATCGAAAAAGCGCAGAAAATTATGAGCGAATCATCATATACACTCGATGCACAAACCGTTTTTCCATCGGTTACTCTGCCCTGCCATATTTCGCTTTTCCACAGCGTAACACCGCAGAGGCACGGCACAACGACCAACACATATATGCCCCAGGTCAGACCCGTCAACGGTCTTTGCGAAGTGCTTAAACAGGCGGATAAAAAGTGTGCGATTTTCTATAACTGGGAAGAAATCCGTGATGTTTCGCGCCCGAATTCGATTGCTCACTCATGTTTTTATGCGGGCAGAAGAATCGGCTATAAAGAAGCGGGCGAAGAACTGACGGATTCCGCTATTGAATATCTGAAAAAGTATGATACCGACTTCACATTCATCTATTTCGGCTATCCCGATATGCAGGGTCACAACTTCGGCTGGATGACCGATGAATATATGGAAGCGGTTCAGAGCAGCTGGGATAACATTGAAAAGCTGATGAATGAGCTTGGTGATGAGTATACATATATTATTACTGCCGACCACGGAGGCCACGACAGAACCCACGGCACTGAAATGCCCGAAGATATGCTGATTCCCGTGATTATCAAAGGCAAGGATTTCGAAAAAGGAAAAGACCTCGGCAATATTAATATTATGGATATTGCGCCGACCGTTGCAAAGCTTCTTGATGTCCGGCCCGATGACGAATGGGAAGGTAAAAGTCTTATATGATGAAAAACAACCTCTGCGTTTTTGCAGAGGTTGTTGTCATATATAAATCTTTATTTATGCATAACGAGAATTTCTTCAATAGGCTCTTTGAAATCCTTTGAAACGCTTGGGAGCGACTTGCCGTTTCTGACGAACGAAGTGTAAATCATACCCTTGCGGTCAGTTGACATCTGGAATTTTGAGATGAGCTTTGTAAGCTCTTCGGTTTTGTCCGCATTTTTGAGGTAAACGCAGTTTTCTGCGGTGATTTCAACCGTTGCATCATTCTTTGCGGCAACAATAACCTCGAGCGTTTTGCCCTTTACGATTTCGGCATCGGCATTTTTGCCATCGATTGTGACTGTGATATCCGCATCAGCGATATCCTTGAGTTTTACAATATATGTTCTGGTTTCGGGTGCAACGGAGCTGTCACCTTCGGCTTTCTTTATTGTAAAATCAACCTTGTTTCCGTTTTCGGCAACGGTGAAAGCGGTTTTGAGATATTCGCCGTTCTGATAGGAGAGAGTTTCACCGTCATCTTCGTAGAGGGTGAAAGTATTGTTGCCTCTGTAGACCCAAAGTTCGAGCTTTTCGGGGTTTGAGCAGTCGTGTGTTCTGTCGTTGGTATCCATAGGAATAATCGCGCCCTCTTTTGCAAGAACGGGGATTGTTTCAACGTCACGGAACATCTTCACGAAGCGGTTGCCCTCATAGATTCTGCCGGTGAAAATATCGGTGTATCTGCCCTCGGGAATCCAGACATTCACGCCCGCAAGGTTGGTTTTTGTGCTTGTGTGCTCGGTTATCGGAGCAACGATAAGCTCGGTGCCGAAGAAGAATTCATTTCTGCACTCGTATGCGCTCTTATCCTCGGGATAAGCATAATACATCGGTTCGCAGATTGCTCTGCATTCGGTGTGAGTGCGGTAGTTCATTGTGTAAATGTAGGGGAGGAGCTTATGGCGGAGTCGGAGAGCATCAGTTGCGATTTTCTGCACGGGACCGCTGAATTTCCACGGCTCCTTGCCCGCAAATTCGTTGTTGGTTGAGTGCAGACGCATAACGGGGCTGAATACTCCGAGCTGCACCCAGCGAAGATAAAGCTCGTCATCTCTCTTTCCCATACAGTGGCCGCCGATATCGTGGCTCCACCAGGGATAGGCAACGTTTGATGCGGTTGCAGTGAATCCGGGCTGGAAGTCGAGGCTTTTCCACGTCTGAGTGGTGTCGCCGCTGAAGCCGAGGGGATATCTCTGGCTGCCCGCACCGCAGAAACGCGGAAGGATGAGAGGTCTGTGATTATCCTTTGCGTTATCGAGGAAATGATAGTGATTGAGCGCCCAAAGGGGATCAAGACCGGGAGTTGCGGTGTTTTTGCCCTGCTGCCAGTCAATCCACCAGAAGTCAACGCCCGCCTTTTCAAGCGGATGATGGAGAATGTCAAAATAATTCTCTGTGAATTTTTTGTCGGTTATGTCAAATGCAACGGGTTTCTTTTCCTTCGGATTCTGACCCATCGCCTTGCACATATCCTCATACTGGTCCTCAAACCAGCGTACACCCATTGACGGATGAATGTTGAATGTGACGTGATAATTGTCGTCCTTGAGCTTTTTGATGAAGCCGTATGGGTCGGGGAAAAGCTCGGTGTTGAAGCTGTAACCCGTCCAGCCGACAGACCATACGTCATATACATATTCCATAAAATTCAGGTGCTTTGATACCTTGTGGGCATCCTTGCCGAATTTTTCCTTGATTTTAACCCAGTGCCAGTCCATATCAACCGTTGCCACGGTGATGGGGATTTCCTCTTCTTTGAATTTATCCATCAGGCTCAGATATTCGGCCTGTGAATAATCCTTGTATCTGCTCCACCAGTTGGAGAGAGCGTATCTCGGAATGAGGGGCACTTTGCCCGTGAGCTTATATAAATCGGTTGTTGCGCCGATATAGTCGTTACCGTAGGCGAAATAATATTTGTCGCTTCCCTTGTTATCCTTGGGAAGAATCGAGCCGTCGAGTTTGATTGCGAGAGTCTTGCTGTCGTCAAGCACGGCAACACCGTTCTTTGAGCATACGCCGTCGGTGAGAGTGATTATGCCTGCGGTGATATCGAGAGTTCTGCAAGTGCCCTTGAGATTGCCCGCTTTATAGTTTCTGACGGTTCTGCCGTCTGCGAGTTCGATGCGGAGCATTTTGTTTGATTTAAAAGAATAAACAAAGGTTGCGCCCGATGTTCTGATTTCAATAATGCCGTTTGACTCTTTTGTTTCAAACTCCGTTTTGCAGAAGTCGCGGAACCATACGCTCTGGGTCGGCTCGTCGCAGAATTTACCCTCACTCTGCACCTCAACGCGCAGAAGGCAGGGCGTAACGACAGTGAGCCTGGTTTTGCCGTTGACTATTGTCTGATTTTTATCTGCAACGGGAGAGCAGTCAATCTTAAATCTTTTTGAAAAATTATCCATAATTTACTCCCTGAATTATTTAATGCATTAATTATATAACTTTGGGAGATTAATGTCAACAAACCTTACCATATAGTAAAGTGTAGTTAAAACATTGACATATTTTTAAAAAAGTGCTATTATAACAAATGAACTGTGCGAAGCACAAATTATTTTATTGAAAGGAATAATCCAAATGAAGAAGTTTACATCGATTGTACTTGCTCTTATCATTGCTCTTTCAGTAGCAACAGTAGCATTTGCAGAAACTCCCGAACCCACACTCGCAGACCAGGTTTCGGATTTCATCGCAGGCATCGATTTTAAAGAAGTTTTCAGCAAGGTTGTTGATTTCCTCGGCGGTCTCGACATCGCAGGTTTTGTTGCAAAGGTTATCGGCTTCATCAACGACGCTATAAGCAAACTTTAATATTTAATTCACAGGATTTGACCGGCTCAATCGTGAGCCGGTCTTTTTTTGGCTGCCGATAAAGTCGCTGAAACATAAACGAATAAAATTCGGAACGGGTTCATCCTCTTTCCGCTAACAATTGTTACAGTGCAGAGTGGGATGCCGACACTCCACCGTTTATTATTTTCGTTTATTTGACGTTTTTTCTCCCATTGACGTACCTTTGTACGCCTTCGGTCGAAGAAAACGTAATTCAGCTTCCTTTCTCAGCAGCCAAATTTTTGAGTGCTTTCGGGTGCAGCATTTTTCCGATCTCTCCCGTTATCAGCGGTACGAGCGAAAGAGCCGTAACGATTCCCCATTGAGTTGCATTAAGGGGAACTGTGCCGAAAATATTTGCAAGCGGCGGGATTATCACAACTGCCGCCTGAACGAGAGAACACGCCGCAACCGCAAGATTCATCATTCTGTTGCTGAAAATGCCTGCTTTAAAAAGCGGCAGTGAAGAACGGGTGTTGACTGCGTGGATAATTTCGCAGAAACTGAGCGTGCAGAACGCCATCGTTCTGCCGAGGGCTATTCCGTCATCTGTGCCGAACATCAGACTGCCGATAAGATAGGCGAGAACCGTCAGCGTGCCAACAAGCATTCCTTCAAGTGAAATATCAATCCACAGACCGTCGGAGAAGAATCCTTTTTGGGGTGATATCGGCGGTCTTTTCATTATATCCTTTTCGGTCTTTTCGGTGCCGAGTGCCATTGCAGGCAAGGAATCCGTGACGAGATTCACCCACAGAAGCTGAATCGGTATCAGCGGCGGTGCAAGCCCGAGAAGCGATGCGGCAAAAACCGCAAGAATCTCGCCGATATTTGTACCGAGCAGAAAATGCACGGCTTTTTTTATGTTGTCGAATATTCCTCTGCCTTGCTCAACCGCCTTGACTATCGTTGCAAAATTATCATCGGTCAGTATCATATCCGCCGCATTTTTTGCAACGTCCGTGCCGCCCTTGCCCATTGCGCATCCTATATCCGCCGCTTTGAGTGCGGGTGCATCGTTAACGCCGTCACCCGTCATTGCAACATTCTCACCCTTAGCTCTGAAAGCCTTGACAATACGGACTTTGTGTTCGGGGGTGACACGGGCAAAAACTCTGCAGTCTCCGATTGCTTTGGCAAGCTCTTCGTCGCTCATACGGTCAAGTTCATT
>JAZSLR010000047.1:0-4900 GCA_045535475.1 Acutalibacteraceae bacterium
CGCTTTCCGAATATGTGAAAATATTCAGATAATATTCTTCGCCTGCTTCAAACTCATATTCAAGCCTAAAATCAAGATTTTCTTCTGTATCATCCTGATATTCGCCAAAAAGCTCTTCACCGTTGGCATCATAAAGGTAGCCTCCGGTGTCAACTCCGTCCGATTCGGTTCTGAAAATATATTTACCAGATTTTTCTGGAACAAACTTAACAAAAACACCGTCAGAGGATTCTGCTGTAATTGTCAATGTATCGCCATATTCGATTTCATAATCACAGTCGGGGGCATTGAGATTATCATCAATAATTGTGATTCTGCCGTCACCGTCGGGGTTGCCGTATTTTTCGGCAGTTATTTTTCCGTCAAGGGTTTCGACGAAATATTCAATAAGCATTTCGGAATCACAGGGAAGTTCTTCCAGCTGAAGAACTCTTGCACCGTCAAGCATTGTAAGTCCGTCGCCGCCCTGAAGAAGCACATAAGTGCTGCCTGTGAGTGTATACTTCTTGTCAAGAGTAACGGGTTCGCCGCCGATGCAGACATTCTGAATACGGCGTTCCATTGTTTCGTCAACTCCGATAAAATTACCAAGCTGATCGGTAATAACGGGAGTTTTTCTGTATATATGAATTTCAAATGTCATACCCGAAACCTGGAAAAAGCTGCCGAGTTCTTCAGGGCACTTGCGTGCACCGTGCTCAAGTATGTCAATAATCTGCTGACCCGTAACCTCAAGAACACACATATTGTTATTGAATGCATTCACATCCATAAGGCTCTTTCTTGTTACGCTTCCGGCCTCAACCTCTGCACGGATACCGCCGCCGTTGGCTATTGCTACGTCAGCACCCGTTACCGCACGGTAAGCATCGGCAACAAAATCTCCTGCATTGGTTTCTCTCTTTCTTACAGCTCTGCTCGAGTCGGAATCATAGATAATAAGATTGGCTTCGGATGTGCCTATTTCTTCAAAAAGATATGCTATCTCTTCGTTGTAACCGTCAATTTTTTCCTTGACGGCAGTGTAAGCCGATTTTGCGTCTGCCGACATCGTTTCAATATCAACATTATCGGGATTTATAAGTTCAAAGCTTTTGTTATCACCGCTGATTGTGATCGCACCGAAGTTTGCAAACTTCGCACCCGTTGATGTAAGGAAAACATCTTCGTTATCTTTATTTTTATAGACTGCTTTTTCCGTTGTTTCATGGGAATGAGCATCAATGAAACAGTCTATACCGTCGGTGTTTGCAATGATATCGCTTGATTTCCAACCGTCATTCGAACCGATAATTCCCGCATGACCCACCGCAACAACATAATCCGCACCGTCATTGATCGCTTTGTCAACGCTTTCCTGAATGTTGTTATAAAGGTCTTCATTTGTCAATCCGCCGGGATAAACGGGAAATCCGTAAATAAAATTACCGTTTTCATCCTTGAAATATTCGGGAGTTGTTGAAGTGACTGTATCCGGAGTTGAAATACCCACAAAAGCAATCTGATAAGCCCCGAAATCTTCGATAGCATAGGGTTTAAGCACAGGCGTATTGGAGGTCAGATTACAGAAATTGGAGCTGATATAATCATATTCCGCCTTGTTTTGTGCAAGGTCAAGGAATACCTCCATGCCGTAGTCAAATTCGTGGTTGCCGGGCACCGCATAGTCATAGCCGACTGCGTTCATAATATCAACAACAGCTTCGCCTTCGGTTGTTGAACCGATAACCTCGCCCTGAATTGCATCGCCCGCATCAACGGTGATAACATTCTTGCCCTGAGCAATAAGCTCCGCTCTGTAAGCTGCAAGCACCGCATAATTTTCGATTGCACAGTGAACATCGTTTGTGTAAAGAATAACGGTGTTTCCTTCTACCGCAAAAGTCATAGGTACAAATGAAAACAGCATCGCAATGACCAGCAGAATGCTTATAAGTTTGTTTGTTTTTTTCATAATGTTAGCCTCCTTGAGGAATTGTTTATTATTCGAAAGCCGTTCGGCTTATTCTGCGTTCATCTGTTCAACATATTCCTTGAACTCTTTGAAAATGCGTTTACCGAGTGAGTGGTAATCCATCGCAAGAACTTTTTCAATCTTCTTTTTGCGTATTTCTTCGGGTACATTGTAGATTGTCATAATCGCATTCAGCGCACCCGTAATGCGTGTTTCAAGCGGTACGGATTCATCAATGGCATTCAGAGTTGCGTGTTCAATACCTGCAACAAGAATTTCCGCTTCTCTGAACTGCTCGTCTGTCCAATCGGGACAGTATTCCGCAAAAACTTCTTTTGCACGGGCGGTATCATTATTATGGATGATTTCAAGACATTTCGGACTCTGATAAGTCGAAATAAAAAAGTCTTTTGCAACCTCGCTTTCTTCGCAAGCCGCCGCCATTGTCATCAGTTCAAAACAAAGAGCAAGCAGCGAACTCATACCCTCATCTGCTTCATCCTTTATCAGCTTCCATTGAAACTTGCACAGCAAATCCGTCAGCACCGCAAGAATGTCATCCTTGGAATGAAAATAAAACGTGTAGTTGCCTTTGCTTATTCCGAGTTCATCGCAGACCATTTTTACGCTTGATGCCGAATATCCGTGTTCAAGAAACATTCGGGTTGAAACTCGGATTATTTTATCTTTTGTTTTCTCTTTCTTCGCCATAATGCCTCCTTCAAAAGTATTTGCACTCGTACTAATTATAATTTAGCACGAGTGCGAGTAAATGTCAATATGTTTATAAAAAATGTCGCTGCATTACCGATTGGTTCTTCGGTGGTTTTTATTGCTTGTAAACTTTTTTTAATTTATGATGTAATTAAATGAATGCAAATAATAATTCCAATACAATTTAAATTTCTTTACAAAAAATTATTTTAAGCCACTGTGGCGCAGCTCGGAGAGAAGATTTATAAATTTCTCTCCGATTTTTGTCGGGGGGTTGGGGAAATTTTTTCCACAACAAGCGGTAAGTGCGGCGGGGCATTTTTGAAAAGTGGGTACCCACTTGCCCTGCTTGCCAAGTTACAAAAAAAAGACATAAAAAGAGCCAAAACCCGTTGATTTTATTTCGGGATTCGGCTCATATATTCATTTCCGTTCTGTTTAATCCATTGACGGCAACGGTTATAATCGGGAAAAACTTTTTCGATTTCCGCATAGAATTTTACGGAATGATTCATCTGTTTTCTGTGGCAAAGTTCGTGAACAACAACGCTGTCGATGATTTCATCAGGCAATAAAACAAGCAGACAGTTGAAGTTAAGATTGCCTTTTGATGAGCAGCTTCCCCAACGTGTGTGCTGACATCGGATTGTGATTTTATTGTAAGTCACGCCGATTTTGTCTGCATAAAAATCAACCTTCGGCGGAATAATTTCCTTTGCCTTAGCAACAAAACTTCTGATTTCTTCTTCGGTATACGGCTCTGTATTCTGAAGAAGTTTTTGTTTTTCCGAAACAGATTGCAGATGCTTTTCAATCCAGTTCCTTTTTGTCTCCACGAATTTTTCAATTTCATTTTGTTTCATTCTTATCGGTGCTCGAACGATAACCTCATTGGGTTTTATCTGAATTGAAATCGTCTTCCGCTTGCTTTTTATTACCGTTACTTCGGCATTTCCGAATATCATTCAGTCACTTCCGTCACTTTAAAATTTCATATAAACATTTTTGAAATTCGGGCAGCCACCATTCTTTATAGCCCGCTTTTGTCGGATGAATATGGTCAACAAGATAGATTTTTCTCTGCTCATCTGTGATTGAATTTATCTCATTGTTATTCCATAAATCAATTACGGTTATATCCCATTTCTTCTGAATTTCCAAAAGCAGGTCAACCATTTTTGCGTAATGCTCGCTGTCATATTTTGCCTGTGTGTAAAATATAACGGGACAGTTCCATGTTTCTTTTGCATAAGCAATTATGTATTCAATTGCACCTGCAACGGTCTGGGTGTCGAAGTTGTTCATGCCGAAGCTGTCAGTGATTTCGCTGAGCGGCATTTCTTTTGTTGCATCGTTGGTTGAAAGCTGACAGACGAATGCATCGACTTTGATATTTTTGTCAATCTTTTTCATTCGTGAAACGTAAGAATTGCTTTTGATGTCAACAAGAGTTGTGCCCGAAACGGCTTCTTTGACAGCGGTGATACCGTCGGTCTTTTCAAGAAAATCCGCAAAGCTGACACCGAATGAGCCGTAGCCGAAGGTTACCGAACTGCCGAGAAAGATAACCGTCTTTCCGTTTATCGGACTGTCAGGAACAGATGCAGTATCTTTCAAAGCAAAATCACCGTAGTTGCCTTCATTAAAAACTCCGAGCATATTTCCGACATAACCTCCTGCAATAATTACAAGTATCAGAATAATTGAGAGAACAATTTTAAGCTTTTTCATTACAAACAACCCATATTCTTACTAATGTTAAAAATTAAAATCCGGATATTCTTTACAACGCTCAGGTATGTCTTTCCAGCATATATTCCCTAAATTTTCGACAAAGAAAGAAGTTTGATTCGGGAATTTATATTTGTTGAGCCATTCAATAAAATCAGATTCATCATAAGCAAACATACCGTATTGTTTGAGATAATATTTTTCTCCTTCCGGAGATGTATAGAGCCACTTTTCGAACTCCAAACAATATTTTTCTAAATCGTCTGACACTTTATCAGGAACAGAGTAAACCTTATAGTCTCCATCTGCACTTAAAATAACATTTTTCATTTTATCACACCTTTAATATAGGTTATATCGGAATTATATAACATTATCGCAGTCAATTCAAGTGTTGAAAAACAACCGCAGGGAATTATAATGATATTGACAAATAAGAATTTGTTGAAATATTTAAATGGGTTGTTGCAGTCTTGTACTATATAATCCTATTAACGTTAT
>JAZSLR010000106.1:0-24386 GCA_045535475.1 Acutalibacteraceae bacterium
CGTAGCCATGTCGTTCTGTGAGCCAAGGAGTTGAATACAAATTTTGTCTTCCTAAGACCGCTTGGCCTCCGACTTCCATCGATGCAGTCCGTTTCCTATTCAATATGAGAGAACCCGGCTCACAGATGGACTTCGACCTTGACCTTGCAATCGAGCAGAGCTCGCAGAACCCCGTTTATTACTGCCAGTATGCTCACGCAAGAATCTGCAGCATCCTCAGAAAGCTTGCCGAAGAAGGCAAAACACCCGGGGAATGCTCAATCCCCGTGCTCACAAAGCTCACCGCACCCGAAGAAAAAGAGCTTATCCGCCACCTTGCAGGCCTCACCGATGAAATCATCGCTTCCGCAAAGAATTATGACCCTGCAAAAATCACACGCTATGCCGTTGACCTTGCAACGCTTTTCCACAAGTTCTACAACGCTTGCAGAGTTAACTGCGAAGACGAAGAGCTTATGCAGGCAAGGCTCAGCCTCTGCCTTTGCGTAAAGAATGTTCTCAGAAATATTCTCACAATGTTCAGCATCACCGTTCCCGAGAGTATGTAAATCAATGAATGCAAAGTGCAAAATGCATAGTGCAGAATGAAATTCGCTGCGCTCCGATTATATAATCAGTCATAAGCGGAGCCTGTCCTTCGTTCTGCGTTCTGCACTCTGAACTCTGCACTTAAAATATAAGGTGCGTAAAAATGAAAAACATTATCCTTATCGGTATGCCCGGTGCGGGTAAAAGCACAATCGGTGTTCTGCTTGCAAAGTCTATGCTCATGGATTTTGCCGACACGGACCTCATCATTCAGAAAAAATATTCCTGCGCTCTTTGCGAAATCATAAAGAAGCACGGAATAAGCGAATTTCTGCAAATCGAAAACGAGGTTATCTGCAGAAGCGAGTTTTACAACTGCGTTATCGCAACGGGCGGAAGCGCTGTTTACGGCGAAGAGGCTATGGAAAGCCTGAAAGCAAACGGAACTGCCGTTTATCTCAGGGTTGAGCCTCAGGAGCTTGAAAAACGCATCAACAACATCCACACCCGCGGTATCGCTATGAAGGACGGCACAACCATCGCAGAGCTTTATGCCGAGCGTGCTCCGCTTTACGAAAAATATGCGGATGTGACCGTCAACTGCACAAACCTCACTCCCGAGCAATGCGTTGATGAAATAATGAAAAATATATAAAAAATGGGATTGGCTCAGACGAGTCAATCCCTGCTTTTTTATTGTGTCTGCTTTTCGGCTTCTTTCTTTTCTTCCGCAAGTTTCCTTGTGATTGTTAAATTAACGGTCTTATATGCCTTTTTGATAACATTGAGGTTGCGCTTGGGCTCATAATTCTTTTCAACATCGGCTTTGTATTCCTCATCGAAATCCGCCTGTGCCTTGTTGGTTTTCAGATTTTCCTTCCAGTCATAGTCGCCGTCGTTTTCACCCATATAATAGAGTGCCGCACAGCCTACATCGGACTCGACAACCTCGCAGTCGCCCGGCTTTCTTGCATCATCAAAAATCCAGTTTTCAATTACATAGTAGAAATCGCCGAGTCTTACATCAACAACGCCGAGACCGCTGTTATTGATGCAAAGCCGCTCAAAATCTTCTTCTTTTGCACCGGCTTTCTTCCAGTCGTCGAGCTGTGTTTTAATGGTTGCAAGCTTGTTTGCTCTGTCTTCCTCGCTTGTGTTCTCATCATAGTCGTAGCCGTAATACATAACAGTTCTGCTGACGTTGAGATAGGGGAGCTTTTCAATATAGACAAGGTAGCGGTAAAGCTGACCCTTGACAACTGCAATTTCGCCCGCAACTCTTTCTTCGCTGAACATCCAGTCACCGACTTCCTCGCCGAAGGTTGATGATATTGTTTCTTTGTTGATGTAATTGCAGAGAGTTCTTGTTTCCGCCGAATAGCCTTCCTTTGGATAGTTTGAGTTTGCGTATTCAATGAATTCGGCTTCGGTGCTTATTTTTGAAACCTCAACCGCATCGAATTCACCCTCAATGGGATAAACTCTGCCTACGATAACGGTGTAAGCATTGATATCCTTGTTAAGCTCAGCCTGAAGCATTTCCTCGGAATAGCTTTTCTCAAGCTCCTGCTTTGAAACAGCTTCAAACTTTTCTTTGTATGCAAGCATAATTTCTCTTGCCTTGAACATAGATTCGGTATATCCTTCTCCGTAAATCTCTTCAAGAAGCTCTTCAACGCTTCTCTGCTGGAATTTGCTTGCAAGGTCAAGAACTTCAAACTGCGAAATCGTTGTTGTTACCTCATCTTTGGTAAGAACGATGCCCTTTTCAAGCGCTCTTTCGAAGCTTCTGTAATTCGCCTGAATGGTTTCGATTGCTTTGAGAGTAAAGTCCTCTGCCCAGGTATATTCCTCATTGAGGCACTGCTGCTCATCGGGCATTATTTCGGGGTTGTAGCCTGTACGGTTTGCGCCCGTCTGCTGAATCGAATATTCAATCTCACTTTTCTGGATTGAATACTGGTCATAATAATATGAAATGAACTCGGGATGCGAAATCTTAATATCGCCGATTTCAAGAGCTGTGCCGTACGCCTGACACGCAGACTCTCTGTCAATATCCGCCTGAGTGAGAATATCAACGAATTCCTGCGGCATACTTGCGCCGTTATAATCGACATAGGTGTATCCGTTTGCGCCGGGGATGGTGTAACGAAGGTCTCTTGTTGTTGTTATGTTGTTATCATCCGAGCCGGGCTTCACGATAAAGACGACTGTAAGAACTATCGCCGCAATCAGCACGAGCGCCGCGGCAGCAATGATTATTCCCTTGACGGATTTCTTTTCGGGCTGAGCCTTGACGGGCTCTTCTTTTTTTGCCGGCATTCTGGGCGGCTGTTTTTTCTTACTCATAAAAAATCACCTCAGTTTTGTTTTCTGACCACTTTGTATTCATCATACGGGTTAAAATACGGGCACTCGGTCTGACCGCCCTGCATAAATCTGTAAAGCTCGTCCTCATCAAGGTTGACAAGGCATTCGTAGCATTCATATTCCTCGTTATAGTCGTAATGAGCACAGTTATCGCATATGTTGCCTGCCATATCACTTTACCTCGCCGTAAATCGGAATTATGATTTCTTTTTCGGTACGGATTACGCCGTCGGTACCCATATCCCTGAGCTTCGGACCGAAGAACATTCCGGGTGCACGGCCTTCGGGATAAAGCTCCAGAAGAGGAGCAAGCACAAAGGCTCTTTCAAGCGCACGCGGATGCGGAAGGGTGAGCTCGTAGCTTTCCGACTTGAAGCCGTCATAAAGAATCAGGTCGAGGTCGATGATTCTCGGCCCGTTTTTCTTCTCTCTCACTCTGCCCATCGCCGCTTCGATTCCGAGGCATTCGCCGAGAAGCACGGCGGGTGATACCGAGGTTTCAATAAGCAAAGCGGCATTGTAAAATTTAAGGTCCTCGTCACAGCCGACGGGCTCTGTTTCATAAACGCCCGAAGCCTTGAGAATCTTTACTCCGCTGAGCTTTGCAATCGCTCTGACGGCGGTGTTGATATTTTCAATTCTGTTGCCGAGATTCGTTCCCAGCGCAATAACAGCTTCACTCATTTTCGTTTCCTCTGTTTCTGCAAATTTCAACACCGACATATTCAAAATCCGCTTTTATGGGAGCTTCGGGTTTTTTGAGCAGTATTCTGAGGCTCTGAATCTTATCAAAGCTTTCAAAGAGTCCGTCGGCAACCCTCTGCGCCGCCCTTTCAAGCAAATCATCCTTTTGGGATGTGAATATCCTTGTTGTTTCTTTTATGATTTTCGCATAGCTGACGGTATCCGCAACATCGTCGCTCTCACACGGCACGCTTATGTCAACAAAAGCATCGATATCCAGAATAAAATTCTGACCGTCGATTTTCTCCTCTTCGTTGACTCCGTGATATGCAAAAATCTTAAGTCCTCTGACCAATATTTTATCCATAATTCAGACCTCTCTGTAAATCGCATCGGCAACTCTTGCACCCTGCACTGCCGCCGCAACATCGTGGACACGGATTATATCCGCACCGCCCGCAATTGCCGCAGTATGCGCCGCAACGGTGCCGGGGTCGCGCAGACGGCTGTCCTCAACGCCGCTTGCACTGCCGATAAATCTCTTTCTTGAGCCTGCAAAAAGAAGCGCAACACTGCCCAATTTAAGCTTGTCCGCTTCACGGAGAAGGTCAAGATTATCCTCATAGGTTTTGCCGAAGCCCAGCCCGGGGTCAAGGCAAAGGCTGCTTTGCGGCAGTCCGCATTCCTTTGCAAATTTCAGCGAATCGGCAAAAAATCTTCTGACATCCTCAACAACTCCGTCGGGATATTCCGCCGCTGCCCCTGCGCCGCAAGGGTTATGCATAACAATATAGCCCGCGCCGTGTTTCACGGCAAGTGACGCCATTTCGGGGTTAAATTTTCCGCTGACATCGTTGATTATATCCGCACCCGCAGAAAGTGCCGCTTCGGCACAGACGGGATAAAAAGTATCAACCGAAACCGCAACCGAAACCGCCTTGCGTACAGCCTCAAGAATCGGCATAAGTCTTTTCATTTCTTCCTCACACGAAAGAATAACGGCATCCGGTCGGGTTGAATTCGCGCCGATATCAATTATATCTGCGCCCTGCTCCTGCATTCGGAGAGCGTGTTCAACCGCCGCTTCGGGCGAATCGTAAAGTCCGCCGTCGGAAAAGGAATCGGGGGTGCAATTAAGGATTCCCATAACATAAGTGCGTTTCCCGAGCGGAAATTCATACTTGCCTGCTCTGAACATATTATCTGCCCCCGGTCAGAAGCGACATTGCCTCTGCCCTTGTTTTTGAATCGCTTCTCATCGTGCCTCTGAGCGCCGAGGTTCTCGTCTGAGCACCCGAAGCTCTTGCGCCTCTCATCGTCATACAAAGATGTTCCGCCTCAACAACAACCGCAACGCCCTGGGGATTGAGATTTTCATCAAGAAAATCCGCAATCTGCGCAGTCAGACGCTCCTGAAGCTGAGGTCTTTTTGCAAAGCATTCAACTATTCTCGCAAGCTTCGAAAGGCCGATAACCTTGCCGTCGGAAGGGATATATGCAATGTGTGCCTTGCCCATAAACGGGATGAGATGATGCTCGCACATCGAATAAAGCGGGATGTCGCGCACAACAACCATTTCTTCATTGCCTCTTTCGTTGAAAAGTTTGAGATGCCTTGTTGCATCATCCTCAAGACCCGAAAAAATCTCCTCATACATTCTCGCAACTCTCGACGGTGTTTCAACAAGTCCCTCTCTGTCAGGGTCCTCACCGATGGCAATAAGAATTTCTCTTACCGCCGCTTCAATTCTCTTTTTATCCATATTTTTAACCCCTTTCAGGAATAAAGGTCAGTATAAACTGCTCTGCGTTCTGCGAGCATTTTACCGAATCCTTGCGGTATCCTTTTTTTGATATGCCTTCGCAAAGCGAAAGCACGCCGTAAATTCCTCCGTTTTCGACCAGCTCTTTGAGCGCGGATCTATATGCATTTTTGCTGCTGAAACGAAGCTGAGTCGCACAGTCTCTGCCGATATCCTCCGCCATCATTTCCGCAATTCTCTTTTTATATGAGCTTTTATAGTCGTCGAAAAATCTGCCCGTTTTGACAAAATAATTTTCTTTGGTTTCGGTACAAACAAAGTTATATGAAAATTCCGAATGTGTTTTCGAAATCAATTTTGTTGTCACATTAAAATATGAATAGGTCTTGATTTCGGCACCGTCATCGCCGACGGGGTCATCCCAGGTGCAGTCAAGATAATAGAAATCTCCGTTGATTTTAACCGCATTCCACATATGCGGCCCTTCGCTGCCGTCCTCACTTGTTGAAATGCCGCTCACAAGGGCGCTTTCGATACCGACCTCGTCAAAGAGAAGCTTCGCCGCTCTGGAATACCCCTCGCAGGCGGCACGTCCGTTAACAAGCGCACCGTAAACCGAAGAGCAGACAAGCCTCGGCTCGCTCAGCTCATAGGTGCAGTTATCGATTATATAGTCGTGGATTTCAAGCTCCGTCTGCCATTCGTCATCGGGGGCGGAAAGCGATGAAACAATCTTTTGCTTCGCCTGCTCAATCTCCTCGAGCTGGGCAGGATATTCCTCCCTCGTTATGATATATTCGGGGGCGCAGTAGGTTTTGAGCACTTCCGAAGTAAGGGTGCATTTTCTGCCGAGAAAGAATAAATCGGGGTTGTCCATAAGAATCGCCGAAAAAACTCTGTCAAGCTGTTTCGCGTCGATTGCAGGCACTTCAATCTTTTCGGGCATATCGTAAATATCGGTTATGATTTCATTATAAGCGTGCTTCTCGATGTTATCGAGCTTGCCGTAATACAGCTTATACGGGCTTCCCGATTCCGTTACTTCGACTGCTTCGGAAGCATACCACTTATACATCTCCGAAGAGGTGATTGCAATATATCCCACGGTCAGCGCCGCCGCAATGCAGGCCGCCGTCAGCACCGCGCTGAGCAAAAACGAAAAGAACTTTTTCATATTATTTTTCTCTCATTTCTTCGGGCGAATCAACGATGATTTTCTTTTTGATTCCGCTTTGCATAAACGCTTTTATTCCCTCTTCCGATGCGGAATAATCAACTATCGAAAGGTCTGTTATGACCGTGTTTGAAAGCTTTGAGAAATACCTTTCTCTTTTCTCGGTGTTTGCAGGTTTGAAAATTCCGTCAAGAATTTCCGTAAGAACGGTTGACTGAAGATTTTCTCCTCTTGAGCCGAGAGTGCCGAGATAACGCAGATATTTGAAAAGACTGTCCGCCTTGAGATTCTGCTTTCCTTTGACAAGGATGACGGTGAATTCATTGCTTCGGTATTCAATCTGCTCGGGCACGGTCACGGTTGCTCCGCCGAGATAATTTATCATCGCCTTGAAGCTCTGCTCATCTGACCCTATGTATCCGTCAATCGTGAATCCCGTATGCTCTTCGAGCTTTTTGACCGCCTCGTTCTCGCCCGATTTTGCAAGCACTTTTTCAAGCGTTTCCGTGCCGTCCGAAAGAAGAGTGTCGGGGGAAAGGGTGCAGACGGTCACCTCCGCTTCGGGCAGTCTGAAGTTGACAAGCCACGCAAAGCGAAGTTCCTTGCTGTCCGAATCGGCGCACCAGAAAAAGTAGGTTTTATCCGCTTCCTCCTGCCACACGGTTGACGGCTCCGATACGGGCTGCGTTTCCGTTACGGAATCACCGCCCATAGCCGTTTTGATATCAAAATCGTACTTGCTGAGGATAGCAAGGCAAGAAACAAGAAGAATCATCAAAACGCTGACGGCAAAAATCACCGAGAATTTTCTGAATCCTCTGTCGTTGCTCTGCCGAGCGGTTCTGAACATAATGTTTTTCGGTTTTTTAGCCATTTATATTAACCTTATTTCTTTATAAGAATTGCCGCAGTTTCTCTGTCAAGATAAAGCTCTCTGCCGCTGACGGTGCCGCCCGTCAGAGCTTCGAATCCCTCCTCGGGAAGAACATAAACTATTGAATGGCTGTTGCGGTTTGCAACGGTCATTATTCTCTCTCCTCTGCCCCGTCTTTCATAGGCAACGCAGCCCATCGCCGCCGAAACGGGAACAAATTCGCCGTCAGCGAAAACAGCGTGCTCCTTGCGGAGTGCGCCGAGAAAACGATAATGCTCAATAAGCTCCGCGTCCTCTCTGCCCCACGGATAGCAGCCTCTGTTGTAGGGGTCCTCGCCGCCGTCAAGACCTGCTTCATCGCCGTAATAAATGCAGGGCACACCCGGAAGAGTGAACTGCATCGCCGAAACAAGCCTGAGCAGTCTTTTGCCGTAATCCGCCTGCTCTTCGGTCAGACCGCCTTTATATCGGTCAAGATGTGTGCCGTGATAATTGCCGAAAGTGGCAAGACGGCTGAGGATACGGCAGGTATCGTGAGTGCCGATATGATTCATAAGGCAGTCAACGGCATCTTTCGGATAATTCTCGCAAATCTCCATAATTTTATCGTTGAAGCCTTCCGCCGCACCTCTTACCGCAAAGTCGATAAGATAATCGGCAAAGGGATAATTCATAACGCTGTCAAGCTGTGCGCCGCGAAGATAACGCCTTCTGCTGCCGTAGCTGATTTTATTTGACGCATCCTCCCAGACCTCTCCGAGAATGAACGCATCGGGATTTTCGTCCTTGACTGCTTTTCGCAAAGCATCAAGGAATTTATCGGGCAGCTCATCCGCAACATCGAGCCGCCAGCCGCTTGCGCCTGCTTTGAGCCACTTGCGAAGAATGCCCTTTTCGCCTGCGATATATTCGATATATCCGTCGTTTTCTTCGTCAACCTCGGGAAGAATATCAACTCCCCACCAGCTTGAATATTCATCGGGGTATCTGCCGAATTTGTACCAGCCGAAATACGGCGATTCCTTGCTGTTATAAGCTCCGATATTTTTATATCTGCCGTATTTGTTGAAATATATGCTGTCCGCTCCCGTATGGCTGAAAACGCCGTCAAGGATTATGCCGATGCCCTTTGACTTTGCCGCCTTGCAGAGGTCGGAAAAATCCTTTGCCGTGCCGAGAAGCGAATCAATCTTTTCGTAGTTTGCGGTATCATAGCGGTGATTGGTGTGCGCCTCGAAAACGGGATTGAGATATATGCATTCCACTCCGAGCGACTCAAGATAACCGAGCTTCTGCTCAATTCCCTTGAAATCTCCGCCGAAATAATCGTATTTTGTTATTCTTCCGTCGCTGTCAGGCTCCCACATAGGCTCGCCGCCCCAGTCTGAGCGGAGGATTCTGTCATTGGGCACACTTCTTTTTGCCTTGCCCGAATTACAGAATCTGTCGGGAAAAATCTGATAGATAACCGAGCCCTTTATCCAATCGGGAGTTGAGAAATCCTTTGAATAAACGGTGAGCTGAAAATCCTCTCCGTCTGGCGACAGCCTGCCCGTCGAATTATCAAATCTCGTTATTTCCCTTGCACTGTCGGCACAGACCAAAGTGAAGCGATACCAATAAATTCCCTCGTTTTCGGGTGTGAATGACGCGCGCCACCACTCTTCGTCGCTGCCCTGCATACCGTCCCACTGCATAGGAAGGCGTAAGCTTTCCCCGCCGTCAACGGTAACAACAAGAGCCGCGCCCGAGCATCCGAGGCTTCGGGGAAGAACAATGCGGAAAACCGTTTCTTCTTCCTCTCTGACAGCTCCGAAGGGATATTTATGATAAGTCAAACGCGAGTTATAAGGTATAAATTCCATCTTTTGCTCCTCAGAGATTTGCAACGGGTGCTTCCGTTATCTTTATCAGGACATCGGAGAAAAAATATCCGATGCCGATAAGCGCAAGAATTCCCGCGGTTATCAGAATAATCATAGCGATTTTTTTGCTTCTGACCCTCTCTTCATAAGTCGGACCCGAGCCGAAACGGGTCGAAAACTCCGTTATGCTCTTACGCTCCGAGGGCTTGAGCGTCTTTTCTATTTTTCCTGTTTTAGGCATAATTTTTCTTCCTCAGAAAATATTTGTATCCGTGAATCCCGCAAACGCAAGCGAAAGCATCGCAACATAAATAAACATTGCGGGCGTGCCTTTGAACGCTTCGGGGATATCCTCGTTTTCCGAAAGCTTGCGCGAGCCGCAGTTGATGAGCGCCGCCGCAAGTACGAATGCCGCACCCGCACCGATACCCGAGCCTATACTGCCCGCAAGCGAATACGCCGCAGAGTTGTTGATATGCGGAATTGCAAAAACAAGGGTGTTAAGCGCCGCAATGCCGAGCGTTCCGAGATTTTTTGCCGATGAGCGGAAAACGAATCTCATAACCGCCGCAACGATGATATAAACTGCCGCCAGAATGCCTGCATATATCGCCGCTCTGACTGCATACGGCATTGTTTCAAGAGGCTTGATTGAGTCGATGGCGCTGCAAAGAGCGCTCGTCACAACCGAGAATCCCGAAATCATCAGCGCAAATTTGCCGAAAATACCGGGCTTTGTTGAGGCTCTGATAGCCTCGCTCATACCCAGTCCCGAGCTGAGCACAAGATTCTGCACAAAAACCGTGTAAAGGGCGGTTATAAGCAGGTCGGTTATAATTCTCATTGCTTATCCCCCCTTGCATCAACATCAATTCCGAGCGACTTGAAAAACTCGTCGATTTCTTCAACCGTGCTGAAAGAGGTTTCTTTGGTTTCGCGCGGATGTTCTTCGGGGATATCCGCAGGTTCTTCGGGCTCTGCCCAGAATTCGTCAAAAATTTCAACCTCGGTAACCTCGCTGTTTTCATCAGCGGGGATTTCGTCGGTCACGGGAATTTCGGGTTCGGCAGATTCGGGATAAACCCTCGCAACAAAGGATTTGAGCACCGCCGCCATAAATCCGAGAAGAATAAGACAACCGAAGGGGAGCGCCATACCCTTGAATGTTATCGGAAGATTGACCGGCATTCCGCCGATTGCCGAGCTGCCGAGCAATTCTCTGACTGTACCGATAATAATAAATATAATTGATGCGCCCACGCCCGCCGCTGCAGCATCGTAGAGCGAAAGCTTAACGCTGTTTTTAACCGAGAACTGCTCGCAATGAACGGCAGTCATAGAGTTGACGGCGATAAGCGGAACATAAATTTTCATTCCGAGACTCAGATTTATGAGCGAACGGGTTTCGATATACCAGAGAACGGGGCATATTATTGCCGTTCCGATAATAAGATAGAGCGGGACTCTCACCCATCTCGGAATATTTTTGAAAAATGCACTTGCGATAACGCAGGTAACAATAAGCTCGATGCAGAGCACCGCCGAAAGCATTGCCGCCCTTGCAAGAGTTGTTGATGCGGCAACAACGGGGCAGAGCCCGACAAGCTGAATGAGAACGGGATTATAAATTACCGCGCCTTTTATAAATACGTCTTTAAATGATAGATTATTACTCATTTTTCAGCCGCCCCCTTTCTTCTGAGGCTGACCGAAGAGGAAACCGCTTTCACAACCGATTCAATAACGGGCGAAACGCCGTTTGCCATAAGCACCGCAAAGCAGACGGTTTCTTCGTATGTGCCGACTCTTCTCATAATCATACACAGTATTCCGCAGACTGCGCCGTAAACCACTTTCACCGCACCGCCCTTGGGAAGCGTGGACACATCGGTGATAAGAAACACCGAGGCAAAAAGCAGAGAGCCTGCCGAAAGCTCAAGAATAACGCTTGTTATTGCAGATGAGTTGATTCTCGGGAAAAGCATCGCAAAAACAGCGCAGGCGGCAATGAAGCCTGCCGTTGCGAGAAGCGCACTTCTTCTGCGCACAAAAAGGTAACATCCGCAGACAACCATAAGTATGCCGCATCCCGTACCCATCGGACCCGAGATGTTGCCCGTGATAATATCAAATATGTTGCCGATGTTGATATGAACCGCGCTGCCCTCCGAAAGCAGGGATGCAAGCGATTTTGCGCCGAAAAGTCTGTCCTCAGTATTCTGCGCATAGGTGAACACCTGCTCTTTGAAGCAGACGCTTGCAATCGCAAAACCTGCCGCCGCAGGCACAAACGGAGCTTTAAGAGCGCTGCCGAACGGTATTTTCGCCGTCAGCACGCCTGCACCCGCCGCAATCGCGGGCACATAAAGGGGCACGCTCGCAGGCATCATCACGGCAATCGCTGCACCGATGAAAATATTGCTCGGGTCCCTGAGCAAAAATCTTCTTCTGAAAATAAAGCTTGCCGCAACATCGCAGATAACCGCGCCGAGAACACCCGAGGCGATAACCGCCAGCGCCCTTGAACCGTAATACATAACGGAAACTATGCAGGGCGCAATAAGCATAACAAGGTAGTCGCCGAAAATCTGCGAGGCTTTGACCGTATTCTGTTTTGAGGTTTTATTTTCCACGGGTAATCACCTCTTTAAATTCCAATATTTAATCATTGCATATCAACGCAAAGGAACATATCATAGTATTATGAACAAAAAGGAGGCAAATTATGAACATCAATTCACCTGCCGAGGATAAAATCATAGTTGACCTGACGAAACAGGATATGCTCGAACTTGATATTACATATGAAGCAATGGATTATTCAACAATCGAAACACGCCGTGTGATATGGACCGTTCTCGGAGAAGCGGGGAAATATCTCGGGCGTGAGCTTGACCCGTCACGCAGAATGATTATCGAGGCTTCGCCGAAATCCGAGGGCGGCTGTACGCTGACCTTCACCATCCTTGACGGCAGAAAAAAATCCGTTTCACAAAAGCACACGCTGAAAAAGCAGAGTGAAAGCGTTGTCTGCGATTTTGAAAATCTCGATGACCTTTTCAGAGCTGCCGAGGAAATCCGCCGCTCGGGTGAAGCTCCGCAAAGCAGTCTTTTTGAGCTTGACAGAGCTTACAGATTGATTCTGAGCTGTTCATCGGAAGCCCTTAACGGCGTTCTTTCGGAATTCTGCAAAATCAGAAATTGCAGCAGACTGATAAACGATTTCACCAATGAGCATTGGCATTTGCTCGCCGAAAAAAACGCAGTTGACAGCTTGCTCAACAGACAGGTAAAGAATTAATGCAAAATTCAAAATGTTAAATGCAAAATCAAGGATAGGCTTCGCCTATGACCGATTATTATGAAATAACAAGGTTCACGAGCACAAAAAGTGCGAGGGGTTCTTATATAATTATTCTTCAGTTTTTGCGGAGCAATATAAAATCGGAGCGTAGCGACCCTTCATTTTGCACTCTGCATTTTGCACTCTGCATTCAAAAAGCTTTCTCCGCAAGCTGACGGAGCTTTGCGATTTCCGCGGATGCATCTTCCGCGCCGAAAACGGCACTGCCCGCAACAAAGACGTTTGCACCTGCCGCTGCGGCGGTTTCAATCGTCTTTTCGTTGATTCCGCCGTCAACCTGAATATCGATATCAAGTCCTCTGCGTTTCATTTCGGAGCGCAGAGTCTTTATTTTCTCCATTGTTTCGGGCATAAATGACTGACCGCCGAAGCCGGGCTCAACCGTCATCACAAGCACCATCGAAAGCTTATCGAGATAAGGAAAAACCACTTCTGCCGCGGTATTCGGTTTGATGCTTATGCCCGCCTTGCAGCCGCACTCAAGAATCTTATTAACCGTTTCGCCGACAGGCGATGAGCTTTCGGCGTGGAATGTGATGATATCCGCGCCTGCTTTTTTGAAATCTTCAATATATTTAAGGGGTTCATCAATCATAAGATGAACGTCAAAGATAAGGCTTGTCTTGTTTCTGATGCTTTTGATAACGGGCGCACCGAAGGTGATATTCGGCACAAATCTGCCGTCCATAACATCAAGATGAAGGTAGTCGGCACCGCTTTTTTCCATTCTTGCGCTTTCTGCACCGAGTGCGGAAAAATCGCTCGCAAGCACCGACGGAGAAATTTTAATCATAAGGTTATTCCTCCCCATATTAAATCAGTTTATTATAACATTTTTGGGTGTCAAGGTCAACAATTCAAATATAAATTTATATATAATTAATAATTATATAATAAGCGTCGCAGACCCTTAGTTCTGCGTTCTGCACTCTGAACTCTGCGTTTAAATAATTATGAATAAAAAACGGACAGCCGAAGCTGTCCGTTGAAGTGCTGTGTAAAATTAAAGGATTTCACCCATCATACCGGGCTTTGCGCCTGCGGCATTTGATTCGTCGGTGTCGATATGCATTGCAAGAGCAAAGTTGGGGTTAACTCTTACAACAACATCATCGAAGATAAGGCTTCTGCCGTCGGATTCAACCTTAACGCAGACAATCTGCTTGTCCTCAAGGCCGTATTTCTCTGCATCTGCGGGAGTTGCGTGGATATGTCTTTTTGCGGAGATAACGCCGCAGTCGATTGTTACTTCACCCTTGGGGCCGACAAGCTTGCAAGCGCCTGTGCTTACGATGTCGCCGCTTTCTCTTACGGGAGCGGTAACGCCGATGCTTCTTGCATCTGTGAGTGAAAGCTCAACCTGAGTTGCGGGACGTACGGGACCGAGAATCGAAACAGCGGGGAAGCTGCCCTTATCGCCGACAACAGCTACTCTTTCTTCGCAAGCAAACTGACCGGGCTGTGAAAGGTCTTTTTTGTGTGTGAGCTCATAACCCTCGCCGAAAAGAACGTCGAGGTCTGCACGGCTTACGTGAACGTGACGTGCTGAAGTTTCAACAAGAACTTCCTTTTTCATAGTAAATCACCTTTTTATTAAAATTTATTATTAACGCAATAAGGGTGACCGCCGTAAAGACGGTCACCTGATTTTTAAAATTAGTAAGTAATTGTGAAATAGTCGTTTGTTGTGAAGGGGATAATAACGCCTGCCTTATCGAAGTTGATAGTCCACTTAAGGTCGTAATCAGCATCGAGTGCTCTGCCTGTTTCGGGGTCAACTGTAACTGTGCAGGTTGATGAAGGATAGTTCATTGTTGAAAGACCTACAATGCTTGCTGCAACGCCGGGGATGTTGTCGTTAACAACGCCGGGAAGAACAACGTTGAATGCCTTGGGAGCATGACCTTCGCCGTGCTTGATGCTGTCTGACTTGCCGTCAGCAATTGTGGTTACCTTGATAATCCACTTGCCGTCTTTTTCAGTAATCTTAGCATCCTTAACGTCAGCAGCTGTGAGCTTACTTGCATAGCTTTCGCCTTCAACGGGATAAACAGCACCAATCTGGTCGCCTGTGTATGTTTCTTCGCCCTTGCTGTTCTTTGCGAGCTGGTCGCCAAGGAACTTATCAGCACCGCCGAGAAGCTTGAGAATGCCGTCGATTGCGCCGGGGAGAGTTGTTGAGCCGTTAAGGCTGATCTTTGAATATGAACGCTTTACGCTCTTTGCGTCTGTCTTGACAGCATTAACTGCTGCGTTGAAAGCAGCAACGATTTCTTCCTTTGTCTGGGGAATAGCATTTGCAGCTTCTGTTGTTTCTTCTTCTGTTGCTTCTTCTGAAACTGCTTCCGAAGCATCTACGGGAGCTTCTGTTGCGATTTCTGTGGGAGCATCTGTTGCAGCTTCTGTGGGAGCGTCTGTTGCGTCAACTTCTGCAAACGCATCTTCTGTTGTTTCTACGGGAGCTGTGGTTGTTACATCGTCGCCGTTGCCGCCGCAAGCTGCAAAAGCAACTACGAATGAGAGTGCAAGAAGAATTGCAAGAATTTTCTTTGCCATTGTTTTTTCCTCCTAAGAATGTTTGTTTTTAACTTTTTGAATATGACGAATTCTGTCATATCCGCGTATGTAACAATTATAATATAAAATGATTGTAAATGCAAGCAAAATTTATTTCAGCTTTCGCTCTTGGGTTTTGCGGGCATTTTGTTGAGAAAAACATATGCCGTTATTGACAGCACGAGCATAAGAACCGTCACCGCCATAGGCGATTCAACCCCGAAGAAGGGGGCGCAGATAAGCTCATAAAGCACTTCAAAAATTTCGGATGCGCCGAGTGCCCTTGTCATCATCGTGATGACGCAGACTGCAAGTCCAACTGAGGAATAGATGCTGATTATTCTCAGCCAGAGCGCTTCGCCGAGCTTGAACGCAACAACGATTGATGCAATAACAAGAATCGCATAACCCGATGCGGAAAGAATTTCCTTTGCGTTGGGGAGCTTTTCAAAAATTTCGGGGACTATCTTTATAAGACGCCATATGTAAGGTGCGCCGAGGAGCAGACCGCAGACAACGTAAAAGGTCAGCTTCATATTCTTTTTATCCATTATTTTTTACCTCCCTGAGTGCCTGAGCGAGCTGGTCGGGGCAGGAAGTATTTTTGAATCCGCAGCGGATGCCCTCAACTCTCTCAATAACATCATCGATTTTCATACCCTCAACCAGAGCAGCAATGCCCTTGAGATTTCCGTTGCATCCGCCCTCGAAGCTGACGTTTTTAACCGTACCGCCGTCAACCTCAAAGCTGATTGTGCGCGAGCAGGTGCCGCGGGTTTTGTATTTGTAAACCATTCGGTTCACCCCTGTCTTTTTGTTTTTCATTATTCTACAATATTTCTGCGGCTTTTTCAAGATATAGTTTACATCAATATATAAAGCAACGCAAAAATCAGAAAAAAATCGCACTTTTCCGCCATCAGCAATATCACAATCGGAAGAATAATTTCTCTGTCGGAATCGGTGCGGCTTGTGCCGTTTGTGCGGCTCGGACTTTTTGAAGGCAAAAGCAGCCTGAGTAAATTTTCGTTCATTTGCCGTCGTTACCCCCTGTTATCTGCCCTATAAGAGGCAGCAAATCCATAAGCTTCATCATCTGCATAGCTTCGTCGGCTTTTCTTCTGCGTTTTTCGCTCAAAAGCGGTTTCAGCGCTTCGATAAGACGTGTTCGGTCATCTTTTCTGTTCATTGCGCCCATTATCGAGCTGATTTTTGATATCATCTGTGCGTTGCCGAGTAAATCCGAAAAATCGGGCATAGAAAATCCCGGGTCGGAGGTCTGTGCCTTCGACCCGTTATCCTGCGAAAAAAGATTTTCCGCCGCCGCTCTGAGGTTTTCCATATCCTCATCGGAGAGTGAGGACAAAATATCGCTTATGTTATCCATAATTTATTTTCCGTTTCTGAATTGCCGCATAAGTTTCTGCGCCTGCTCGCTGCTGAGCAGGTCCTCGAGCGCTTTTTTATCGCCGAGTATCCTTTTTATTTCTTTCATTTTATCATCCGGCATCTTATTTTGCACCGCACCGAGCAGGTCCTCGGGCTTTTGGGCATTTGCCGCCTTTGCAAGACGGAGCATCTCCTCAAGCGAAAAATTATCTTTACTCATTGCAATCACCGCTTCTTTCTTTTATAATATATATGTTGAAAATTTTTCTGTAGAACGGAGGATTTTGATGAGAATTCTTGTTTTTTCGGATTCACACGGAGCAACCTATAAAATGAGAACCGCAATTTCAAATCATCCCGAAGCGGATATGATTATCCATCTGGGCGACGGCGAACGCGATTTCACGATGCTTGACGAGGAAATCGCAGGGCGCAAAACCGTTCAGGTCTGCGGCAACTGCGACCTTTATTCGATGCTTCCCGATAACGAATTCATCACCGCCGCAGGCAAAAAAATCCTCTGCACTCACGGTCACTCCGAACTTGTGAAACACGGCACGGGAGCGCTGATAAACAAAGCACAGAGAATGGGCGCCCATATTGCATTATACGGCCACACTCATCAAAGCGTTACAGATTATATTGACGGTCTTTACGTTATGAATCCGGGCGCAATTATGAACGGCGAATACGGCGCAATCGACATCACTCCGAACGGAATTATGCTTTTGAAAATGAAACTGTAATATTTATCACCGCCCGAACATACATTGTTCTCAGGCGGTGAATTTTATGTTTGTATATTCTGTTAAAACTTCAAAGGCAAAAATTTTTACACTTATCCTTGCTATTGCGGCGATAATTGCGGCGGCGGTTTTCGTTATGGGAACCGAAAAAGAGCCTGCGGCAAATGACTCTGCGGTCAGCTACAAGGCGGAAAACGCGGCTGAAAGAGCGGCTTTTCTTTCGCAGTTCGGCTGGAAAATATCGGAGGACCCCGCTGAAATCAGCGAGGTTATAATCCCTGCGGATTTTGATGCGGGATATCTCGAATATGCCGAAATGAACAAGGCTCAGGGACTTGACCTTGAACCCTATAAGGGTATGCGCGCAAAACGGTGGACATATGATATCCTTAATTATCCCGGACTGGAAAACCAAAAGGGAGTGCAGGCAAATCTGCTCATTTTTGAGGGCAGGGTCATCGGCGGAGATGTCTGCTCGCTCGACCTCGGCGGCTTTATGCACGGCTTTGATTTTCCGTCCGTGCCCCAGACTACCGCACCCCCTCTGAGCGTTACCGAAACACCGATTGAAACAACCGAAAACTGACTTTTACGGGACCGTTATATAACGGTCCTTTTTTCGTCAAATCAAGCATTTTGTTTGCTTGCAAATTTTTTTGAATTGTGTTAAAATAGCAAGACAGAATCGGTTTCGGCTGATTTCGGGCAGCATCAGGGAATCGCTCGGACACAGCAAAAAAAGATTGGAAAACAGGAATGAAAATGGAAATTTTGTTTGAGGATAAACATATTGCCGTCTGCATAAAGCCTGCGGGAATAATCAGCCAGAGCAGCGATGGCGGCAACGATATGATTGCTTTGCTGAACGCTCATTTTGCCGAAAACGGCGAAAAGGCAACGGCATATCCCGTCCACAGACTCGACAGAGAAACGGTGGGGATTATGGTCTATGCCAAAAGCTCTTTTGCCGCAGCCGCACTCTCAAAGCAGGCGGAACAGAACGCAATAAAAAAGCGTTACTACGCCGTCGTTCAGGGCGTTCCCGAAGAAAAAAACGGAGTGCTCACGGATTTGCTTTTCAGGGACAAGCAGAAAAACAAGACCTATGTTGTGGGCCGTATGCGCAAGGGTGTGCGCGATGCATCGCTTGAATATTCGGTTATCGGCGAAAATGACGGGCTTTCGATGCTCGATATTCTTCTGCACACGGGCAGAACCCACCAGATAAGAGTTCAGTTTGCGAGCAGAAAAATGCCGCTTATCGGCGACGGAAGATACGGCGGCGGAAGCGGAAAGCTTGCACTCTTCGCACATACTCTCGAATTTACGCATCCCCAAAACGGAGAAAAACTCTCTTTTTCCGCTAAGCCCGAAAAAGAAAGTTTTCCGTGGAATAAATTTAATTTTTAAGGAGGAGAAAATATGCTTTCAATTTTTGCAATTCTCAGCGACATTCCTTTTTATATCGCTGAAATCATTTCAAAACTCACAGGTGCAGACACCTCTGCTTTTCTTGATTTCGTCAGCAACGCTTATGCGGAAATTATGAACGCAATCAATACAATTATAAAATAAAAACAAGCGTTAAAAACGGGCTGTAAAAAACTGAAAAACAGCCCGTTTTTCAGTTTGGTAATCTTGTTTGTTGATTTTGAAATCAATTTTACTTTTTGGGCTCCCTCTGACGAGGGAGCTGGGTCATAGACCCTGAGGGAGAGATTGATTTTGCGTAAATTCGTTGATTTATATGGCTTTTTGCCGTTCTCTCCCTCCGTCTTTTGCTTCGCAAAATCCACCTCCCTCGTCAGAGGGAGGCGAAACTTGTGACCACTTTTGATTTGACTTGACATCTTTATAAAAAAATTTAGGGGCTGTTTTTTACAGCCCCTTTTTTATTATTTCTTCTTCGCCATCGCTCTCTGGACTGCCTTGATAACCTCAACGATGGGGATAACAAGGAATGCAAGTCCGATTGAAATGCCGTATGCCGTTGCATCAAGGTGTGCAAAGTCAAACATATCTGCGAGGAAGGGTATTTCGATGATTGCGGTTGTGAGAATAAGCGAAGCAACCATTGCGCCGTAAAGAACCCAGTTGTGCGACTTCTGACCGAATGCCATACCGAGAACGGAGCCTCTCTGTGAACGCATATTGAACGAATGGAAAATTTCGCACATTGACATTGTAAGGAATGCCATTGTCATTCCTTCCTTACAGTCTGCAATATTTGTGAACTGCCAATGACCTGTTTCAAGGAATTCGCCGATGAAGAATGCGGTGAGAGTGAGAATTGTAACAAGTGCACCCTGATAGAATACGTCAAAGCCCATACCGCCTGCGAAAACGCCTTCTTTGCTGTTACGGGGCTTTCTCTGCATAATATCTCTTTCGGGTCTTTCAAGGCCGAGAGCAAGAGCGGGAATACTGTCTGTTACAAGGTTGATGAAAAGAAGATGAACAGGCTTGAGAATTGTGAAGTTGAGGATTGTTGCAATGAAGATTGAGAGAACCTCGGAAAGGTTTGAGCCGAGAAGGAACTGGATAGCCTTTCTGATGTTGTCATAGATTCTTCTGCCTTCGGAAACTGCCGAAACGATTGTTGCAAAGTTATCGTCTGCAAGAACCATATCTGCAACGTTCTTTGTAACGTCGGTGCCGGTGATACCCATACCTACGCCGATATCTGCGCTCTTGATTGAGGGAGCGTCATTAACACCGTCACCGGTCATTGCGGTAATCATACCGCGTGCGCGCCAGGCGTTGACAATTCTTGTCTTATGCTCGGGCTGAACACGTGCATAAACTTTGAATTCCGTAACTCTTTCGGCGAAATCTTCATCGCTGATTTCGTCGAGCTGTGCGCCCGTGATTGCGCTTGAAGCATCCTCGATGATGCCGAGCTGCATTGCAATTGCAACAGCGGTATCCTTATGGTCACCCGTAATCATAATGGGAGTGATGCCTGCGGAGCGGCATTCCTCGATAGCTGCCTTAACTTCGGGACGGGCGGGGTCAATCATACCGGTAAGACCGATGAACACAAGCTCGCCTTCAAGAGCCTCGGGAGCAAAAGAAGCGGGAGCAGAGTCATATTTTCTGTAAGCAACAGCGAGAACACGCAGAGCCTGGTCTGCCATTCTCTTGTTGTCCTTAAGGATTTCTGCCTTAACGTCATCTGTGAATGCAACTTCCTTGCCGTCGATGAGAGCAAGCTTGCACTTCTTGAGGATTTCGTCGGGTGCACCCTTTGTATACTGAATGATGCCGTCAGCAGTCTTGTGAACGGTTGACATCATCTTTCTGCCTGAATCGAAGGGAGCTTCGCCGATTCTGGGAGCGTTTGCAACAAGGTCATTCTTATTGAAGCCGAGTGCGTTTGCGTAGTTAACAAGTGCTGCCTCTGTGGGTTCGCCGGTAACCTCGCCGTCAGCATCGATTTCAGCGTCACAGCAAAGAGCCATCGCCTTTGCGATAAGAGCTTCGTCATCGCCGTAGTGGTCAACAACGGTCATCTTGTTCTGGGTGAGAGTACCTGTTTTATCGGAACAGATTATCTGAGCACAGCCGAGAGTTTCAACGGCAGTGAGCTTTCTGATAATCGCATTTTTCTTTGACATATTGGTAACACCGATGGAAAGAACGATTGTAACAACCGCTGCAAGACCCTCGGGGATAGCCGCAACAGCAAGAGAAACCGCAACCATAAAGCTTTCAAGGAACACGCCGAAGCTGAGTCCTGCGCCGAAATATGCGGTGATGGTCTGATATGCAAGAAGAACTACGCAGATGCCGAGAACAAGCCAGGTAAGAATCTTTGAAAGCTGAGCGAGCTTAATCTGAAGGGGAGTCTGACCCTCTTCAGCCTGAGCGATAGCATCGGCAATCTTACCCATTTCGGTGTCCATACCTGTTGCAACAACAACAGCCTTGCCGCGTCCGTAAACAACGGTTGAACCCATATATGCCATATTCTTTCTGTCGCCGAGGGGAACTTCGCCGTTGTCGCCGCCCTTGAGAAGAGCGATAACCTTGTCAACGGGAACGGATTCACCTGTAAGCGCAGCTTCTTCAATCTTCATACTTGCGCATTCGAAGATACGGCAGTCTGCGGGAACAGCATCGCCTGCTTCGAGAACAACAACGTCGCCCACTACAAGGTCTTCACTGCGAACGGAAACGATTTTGCCGTCACGCAAAACCTTGGAGGTTGCCGCGCTCATTTCCTGCAGAGCTTCAATCGCCGCTTCAGCCTTGCTTTCCTGAACAACGCCGAGAACGGTGTTGATAACAACAACAACCATAATGATAACGGTATCTGTGGGGAAAACGAAGTGGAAGCTGCCGCCCTCAAACCATTCGGTGATTGCGGAGATAACAGCCGCAACGATAAGAATGATAATCATCGGGTCGGAAAGCTGCTCCAGAATGCGCTGGAATGTGGTTTTCTTTTTGCCTTCTTCAAGCTTGTTTTTTCCGTTTTCGGCAAGTCTTTTTTCAGCCTCAGCGGTTGTTAAACCTGCTTCGGAGCTTTTAACGTGCGAAAATACGGATTCAGCCTGCTCAAGGTAGAACTTCATTCGATTCATTCCTTTCAGAATATTTTAATAATTTTTTATTGCATATATAATAAAAACCCTTGGCAGAAACTATAAATATAGTCTCTGTCAAAGGTCTTGCTTTCCTTAGAGTGAAATGACTCGAACTTAATATGTCGCAAAGGTCGGATTTCAGACCCATCGAAGTGTTTTTTTCTTCGCCATACGACAGTATGCCTTCAGAAAAGAAACACTCCGCTGAATCAAAACTGCGACCTTTTCGATGCTTCGCAGTTTTGAATGAGCAGATTTTTGTCACAGCTAGGCGAAAATCTGCATGAAATACGAGGTTATTTCAAAGATTTTTAACGACGCTGTGGCGAAAAGATGCCTTTCAAAACCGTATGAAGTTCAAGTCATTTCACTCTAACTGGCCGTATGCCAGATGCATAAAGCAACGGTTGTTGACATTCGGCTCGGGACGGAGCCCTAAAGCTACTCCCCTTTAACTTGTGAGCTATATTTTACCATATGTAATCATAGTTGTCAATCGGTCTGACGCTCAACTTTTGTTGATTTTTATTCGGGAACGTAAAATTCGCCGAGGCTCTCAACAAACGCCCTGCATATACCTTTATATACATAGAGCTCGTAATTATCCTTTTCGAGCAGATTGACCGAATCATTGTTGCTGCTTCGAATGTCGGGATATCTCTTCTGGCCTTCAATATTCAGGCGCACATTATCCGTTTCCGTGTAGCCGTTTTCAATTACGATATTCATTTTTTCGTTAAGGTCTATGCACTCTCCCTGAGTTTCTTTGATAAGATAATTCAGAAGATAAATGCTCTCCGAGCCGTTTACGGAGCGTGAATAATCCTCGAGAGCGGCGCATTTCTGCTCCCATTGACGGATTTTTGATCTTTCCTCGGCAACCGTGAAGCTGATATTGTTGCCGTCGGCATCCTTTGAGCTCAGACGGTTGATTTCATTGAACACATCCATCATTGAAAGCACGTCATCTCTCAGCGCCTCATAACCCGTTATGCCCGAAACAATTCCGTCAAGCGCCTGCGAAATCGCCTGAGCCTGAGCAAGGATTTCTTCGCTGAGCAAATCCGCACCGGCGATTACAGAATCTGCGCTCTCTTTCCAGGAATTGATTTTTTCAAAGCTGAATTCCGTAAGCAAATCTGGGTAAGTGCTTATTATATCCAGCCTGAGCATAATGTATTTTTCGAGAATTTCCGCTTTTTCTCCGCTTGATTTGCTGATACTTTCAGCCGCCTGAGAAAAATTACCTTTTTCAGCTCTTTTTTCCGCCGAAAAAAAGAAAATCGGACTTTTTGCCGCAAGGAACACGCTAATCATAACAGCAAGCGCAAGAACAACGCAAACCGCGGCAACAATAGGCTTCTTGTTACCGTTGCTCTGTCCTTTTCTGTTTTTAACCTGCATTTCTGACATAAACCGTTCCTTTTTCCGTTTTGCCGTATTCTTCAATCCGTGCTTGATTTTGAGAACATTTTTCCAGTATTCAGTAATTATATCATATATTTTTAAACAATTAAATACTTATATGCGAAAAAAATTTTAAAAATTATCAAACAAATGTTTGCATTTTCTGAACATTTGTGCTATAATGATAAAAAAGATATGTTTAAAACCACAATTCACAAAAAGAAATGAGGTAAAATTATGAAACCCATTACCCCTATACAGCAGAAAATTTATGAATTCCTTCTTGAAATGGCGAAGGAAAATATGACCCCGAGCGTGCGCGAAATCGGCGCGGCTGTCGGTCTGCGTTCAACCTCGTCCGTTCAGGCAAATCTTGATGCACTTGAAGCGGCAGGCTATATTCAAAGACCTCCGATGCTCAAAAGATGCATCAAAATTGTCGGTCAGGCAGAGAATGTTACCCACGTTCCCGTTCTCGGCACGGTAACGGCAGGCTCACCCATCCTTGCCGTTGAAGAAATTGAGGGATATCTTCCTTTCTCGATGGTCGGCGCGCAGGATAAGGAGCTTTTTGCGCTCAAGGTCAAGGGCGAAAGTATGATAAATGCGGGCATTCTTGACGGCGACATCGTTATCGTCGAAAGAACTCCGACCGCCAAAAACGGCGATATGGTTGTTGCTCTCATCGAGGATTCGGCAACCGTCAAGACCTTCTACAAGGAAAACGGTCATTTCAGACTCCAGCCCGAAAACGATACTATGGACCCTATCATCGTTAACGAAGTTATCATTCTCGGCAAGGTTATCGCAAGCTACAGATATTATTAAGTGCGGAGTGCAGAGTGCAGAATTAGGAGCATCGTTTCCTTAATTTTGCATTTTGCACTTTTTATTTATATAAACGGGTGCGGGTGAAACCCGCCCGAAACCATTATTTATTATCTGTTCAATATTCTTTATTCACAAAAAATAAGGCGGCACGGTCCCGAAGACCCGCTCCATCATTTGTTTTTAAGAATTAGTCAGCCTTGGGAGCATAGAGGTCCTTAAGACGAAGGAGGTGGTCATATCTCT
>JAZSLR010000025.1:0-16216 GCA_045535475.1 Acutalibacteraceae bacterium
TAAAATTATTGTTGCAAATAATGTCAGAAACCATTTTGCTGAATATGACTATGTCATTAAAGAAACTAAAGTAATTAAAAAGGATTCTTTCACCGGCACTGAAATTGAAAACCTTTTTGAGGATGTTTACAGCGGATATGAAATAATGTCAAGAGCAGATGTCAGCGGTACATATCCCGAGCTCCGAGAGCTTGATAAAGATGATTATCTGATAGATGTTGATAAGACTCCCGACCCCGTAACCGAGGGCGAAGCACCGAAGATGGGTGTTAAATATGATGAAACCATAACCCTGCAGGATGTTGCAAAGGATGAAACTCTCTGGGATGCTTTTCTTGATCAGCTTACGCTTGATGAAATGACGATGCTTGTTATTAACGGCGGTTACGAAACTCACGGTATCGAGCGTCTCGGAATTCCTCATACAATGGATAACGACGGACCTTCAAGCGTTAAAGGCAGAAACGGTCTTGTTTATACCGACAGCGGTACGGCTTATCCGTGTGCAACTGCAATCGGATGCACATGGAATGTTGACCTTGCATATGAAATGGGCAAGGGTGCAGGCAAGGAAGCCAAGGATATGGGCACAGACACCTGGTATGCTCCCGGTGCAAATATTCACAGAAACCCCCGTGGCGGCAGAAACTTTGAATATTTCTCGGAAGATCCGATAATCTCGGGAATTATGGCTGCGGAAATAATCAAGGGTGCAAATTCCGAAAGCCTTGTTACAACCATAAAGCATTTTGCTCTCAATGACCAGGAATCCCACAGAAACGGAATTTTCACCTGGTGCGATGAGCAGGCAATGCGCGAAATCTATCTTAAAGCATTTGAAATTCCCGTTAAAGAAGCACAACCCAAGGGAATAATGTCGGCATATAACAGAATCGGCACAAAGTGGTGCGGCTCAAGCTCTGCGCTTCTTAAGGATTTGCTCCGTGAAGAATGGGGATTTGAAGGCTTCGTTGTTTCGGACTATTCGTCAAACTTCACGGGCAGCGGATATATGAGCCCCGTTCTTGCTGTCTATAACGGCAACGATACGATTCTCTCGGGAATGTGGGCGCTTCAGGCAATTCAGCACAAAGCGGCAGTCAAGCTCGCCTATGCAAAAGACCCCGTCGGCTTCGGCAATGCTCTGCGTGAAGCCTGCAAGAATCTCTGCATAATGAAAATGGAAACAAAGGCATTCAAAAACCCCGAAATAACCTATGATTCATCCCTCATCGGCTCGCTGGATACCTTTGATGACTGGGATTTCGAGTTCCCCTACGTTTTCACTTTTATAAGATTTATTTTCAATAATGTTCTTAATGTAATTATTTACGCATTCAGATTCATTCTCTAATGTAATAATCAAGCCGCCCGGGAATATCCCGGGCGGCAATTTTTATTTGTTTCAGTTTTTCGGATGTATTGTCAAGTAACTTTACTTGGCGTTATTTGCTCTTATGTCTTCAAGTTCTTCAAGGATTTTTGCGTGCTGTTTTTCATCAAGTGAATAGCCGTGAATGGGCAGAGCCTGAAGAATGCATCCTACCGCAGGAACAAAGGTGATAAGAACAAGCATTGCCGAGGTGATTTCGGGATATGCCGATGCAAAATTGAGCGAGTAGTCAAGTCCCTGTGCGGAAGCGTTTGCAATGTTTTCCGTTAGAGTGTTGATTGTTTCCGTATAATCAACCATTGAGAAAATAAGGTTGGTTACGATTGCGGTGATTGCCGCAGTGAGTTTCGATGTGAAGTTTAGACCCGAGAAGAAAACGCCGTCGTTTCTCTTACCGGTTTTATGTTCCATATAGTCAACACTGTCTGCAATCATTGTTGTGTTATAAACAGTTGAGAAGCCGGTGAGGAATCCTGCAATAAAAAGCATAACCGCAAGAAACAGAATATGCTGATATCCGACGAAGAAAATGAGTATGTAGGGAACTGCGTTGAGGTATGAGGTTACAAGATAAACTCTTTTCTTACCGAATTTCTTTGCAACCGAGGTGCTGATATTCATTGCAATTATCATACCGACGAGGAAAGGACCGCCGAGTTTTATGAGCCAAAGTGTTTCGCTGCCGCCGTTACCGAGAACCCATTTGCAGAAATAGATGCCTGCAGTCATAAGAATTGTTTTTGTACATCCGAGAATATTGGATGACAAAGCACGCAGGAAAAGCTTATTTTCCCACATAAGCTTAAGGTTTTCTTTGAGTCCCGTGTCCTTTTCTTTGGGAGCCTGAGTGATTCTTTCGCGGATAAAAGCAAAGGGCAGACGGAACAGAATGCCGCCAAACATTGCAATTGCAATAACAGCAAGCAGATAGCCCTGAGGCTCGGAGAAATATGCGAGATCAGAGTTTGCTTTGCCTGTGTTTGCAAACAAACCAAGGTCAATTGCACCGAGTGCGTCTTTAATCGGGTAGAATCCGACAACTATAATACTGCCTATGCTCGAGATTGTTCTTGCGGCAGAGATAAGCTTTGCACGCTTTTGCTCATCGGGAGTCATAAGAGATGTAACTCCCCAGAGCGGAATATCGCCGAGGGTATAAAGCGTTTCCCAAAGCAGGAAACTGATTACAACATAGGCAATTTTAACGCCGATAGGAAGACTGTTAATGGGCAGGAACATCAGTATTGTTGTGATTGCTATGGGAATGGGAACAAATTTCAGATAAGGTCTGCACTTGCCCCAACGGGTATGGGTCTTATCAACAACAGTGCCCATAATGATATCGTTAATGCCGTCCCACACTCTCGAAATACCCATAATTGCACTTACGGCTATTGTAGGGATAATTAGAATGTCGGTATAGAACACCTGAAGCACAGAGCCGATAATGGAATAGATAACGTTCTGACCAAACATACCTGCAAGGTAGACATTGCGTTCTTTGTTGGAATAATCGCCGATATCTTTAGTTGCATCAGGGTAAGACCAACAAAACAGTGCTTTGATTTTATTCTTCATACTGCACACTCCTGACTTCTTGTATTAATTTGATAATATCATATGAAACAGCAAAATTCAAGTTTTTAATTTGCAATTATAATTGTTCTGTGATAATATAAAATCATATTTGGAAAGGAAAGGCGCATTTGTGCCGTAAATGATTATGGGTAAGGAAAAACACGTTCATACCATAGCAACAGCACACCTTGATACCGTTTGGAACTGGGACTTCGAAAGAACGGTTAAAAATTATATTCCTCATACGCTAAACTGGAATTTTCAGCTTTTCAAAAAACACCCTGAATATGTGTTTAACTTTGAAGGTGCATACAGATATGAGCTTATGGAGGAATACTACCCCGAGCAGTTTGAAAAGCTCAAAGAATATGTTGCAAAGGGTAATTGGTATCCCTGCGGAGCAGGTTGGGAAAACGGCGATGTTAACGTGCCTTCACCCGAAGCTCTTTTCAGAAACTTCCTTTTGGGAAACAATTATTTTGAAGAAAAATTCGGTATGAGAAGCCGTGATGTTTTCTTACCTGACTGCTTTGGCTTCGGATATGCACTCCCCTCAATCGCAAGGCATTCAAATCTTTATGGTTTTACAACTCAGAAACTAACCTGGGGCAGTGCTTACGGTCAGCCGTTTGACATTGGCAAATGGTACGGACCTGACGGCAAATACATTATTGCCAGCATAAAAATGCATAACTATGTTGCCGTTCTCGGTAATCTTCGCAAAAGAAAGGCAATTGCCGAAAAGCTTCACGAAAATGAATCTCACGGACTCAACGCCACCGAGATTTTCCACGGCATAGGTGACAGAGGCGGCGGACCTGTTCCGATGTCTGTCAGAAATGTCTGCAAGGGTATAAAGAAAAACAGCAGCTCGGATATCAAGGTTCATTCTTCACCCTCGGACAAGCTTTTCAAACAGATAATGACAGAAATGACCGAAGCAGACCGTGATAAATTGCCTTCGTGGAATAATGAACTGCTTTTGACCGACCACGGTACGGCAGGCTATACCGCAAGGGCAATCAGCAAACGCTGGAACAAACGAGGTGAGGAGCTTGCCGATATGGCAGAAAGAGCTGCCGTAACCGCAGACTGGCTCGGCACTGCAAAGTACCCTCAAAAAGAATTGAACACTTCATGGAAAAGAATAATAAGTCATCAGTTCCACGATGATTTGCCCGGCACATCCGTTCAGAGAGCATATCTTCGCTCGTGGAATGACTACGGTCTTTCACTCAATCAGCTGGCTCACGAATACGAAAAAAGTGTTTCGGCTGTAGCTTCAATGCTTGACACCTCATTCTGCAAAGGTATTCCCGTGGTTGTCAACAACCCTATGGAATGTAAAAGAAAGAGCTGCGTTACCGCAACTCTTGACGGTGAATATAAGCATATTTCTGTTTACGATTACGACGGAAAAGAAGTTCCGTCACAGATTTCAGTAACCGGCAAAGGCAAAACAACAATTGCATTTGTTGCCGATATGCCGCCGCACTCATATTGCGTTTTCGACATCACCGTTAACGAAACACCTTCCACGGTAAAATCAAAACTCAAGGTTACTGAAAAAGCACTTGAAAATGAGCGCTATACGGTGACCCTTAACGAAAACGGCGATATAGGCTCTATATACGATAAGGAAATCGGCAAAGAATTGCTCTCAGCTCCCGTAGTTCTCGGCATTTTTGATAATTATGTGGGTGGCTGGCTTTATCCTGCGTGGGAAGTCAAATTTAAGCAATCAATAAGAAATCACAACAGAATTGCACAGCTTCTTGAATCAAGAATAATCGAAGAAGGACCCGCAAAATGCACAATTCAGGTTATTCAGAAATGCGACGATTCGGTTTTTACAAATAATATTTCACTTTCGGCAGGCTCGGATATTGTTGAGGTGCAATGTGAATTTGATTGGAACAATCAGAGAACGCTTTGTAAGAATGTTTTCAGCTTTACCTGCACAAACGAAGAAGCGACCTTTGACTTGGGGTTGGGTGCAATAAAACGAGGCAACGCAAAACCTGAAATTTATGAAGTTCCCGCACAAAAATGGGTTGATATCACCGACAAAAGCGGTGAATTTGGTGTTTCAGTTTTAAGTGACTGCAAATACGGTTGGGATAAATTTGCTGATAACACTTTGAGAATGACGGTTATACACACACCGCTCAATAATTCCAGACCTGCTTCTGTACAGAGTATGATGGACCTTGGCCTTAACCGTTACGGTTATGCAATCTGTGCCCATAAGGGTGCAGATATTACAAGGGTACAGGCTGCCGCCCGTGAATTCAACTCCCCTCTCTGCGCTTTTGTTGCCGACAAACACACAGGCGTTCTCGGTGCTTGTTACAGTTTTGCAGATATTTCGGATAATGCAATCATAATCCGTGCAATCAAGAAAGCTGAAAACACAGATGAAATTGTTGTAAGAGTAAACGAAGGCAATAATAATACTCATAAGAATGTAAGGTTATCGCTTGGCAACGGAATTGTTTCTGCACGGGAAATTTATGCTTCTGAAGAGCATATCGGCGATGCAACCGTGAAGGACGGCTCACTTGTTTTTGATATGAATCCTTATGAGGTAAAGAGCTTTGCTTTAACGCTCGCACCTTTGGCGAAAAAAGGAAAAACCGTTCCTTACTTATTTGTCGAACTTCCGCTTAATACCAAGGCATTTTCTTCAAATCAGTCACGCTTGGACAACGGTATTTACGGAAAGAATTACACAATTCCCGCAGAGCTTGTTCCGGATGTTATCACAAGCGGCGGAGTCAGTTTTGCTGTGAATAAAGGCAAATACGATTCTTTGCTTGCTGACGGACAGACAATTGCTCTTGACGGCGGATACAACAAGCTTGTTATTCTTTGTGCAAGCCTTGACGGAGACAGAGAATGCACATTCGATGTTGACGGCAAACCCGCAAAAATCAAAGTCAGCGATATTGAAGAAAGACCCTTCGCTTGGGATTTATACGGTATGAAGCGCACGGCAAAAATCAAGACCGATGTTTTAGGCTGGGAATGCACTCATACCCACTCCGCAAACGGTGATGATTATGCGCATCAGCTTTTCTTCTTCAAGTATGAGATTGAAACAGACGGTGCAAAATCGCTCAGACTGCCTTGCGATAAGAATTTATTTATCCTCGCCGCAACACAAATCAAGACCGATTGCGAATGCAAATGCGTAACGCAACTTTATGATACGGTTGAGCCGAGAGAATACAGCTTCAGATTAAAAACTCTGAAATCAAAACTTAATTATATCTACAGAAAACTCATCGCTTATGTCTGGAAAATCGACGATATCGGCAGATTAGTTTATCTTTATTACAGACCGTAATATAAAAACCACTTCATTTGATGCTGACACAAGCGACGATATGAAGTGGTTTGATGTTTTTGTGGAGGTTATTTAATTTTTTTGTTTGCAAATGAAGTGCGATTGATGTAAAATATAATGACTACATAATGTAAAATCTTTCAGGAGAAAGTTGAAATATGAAAAACGCAAAACAAAAAGTTCTGTGCGGTGCCGATGTCATTGCAAAAAACGGGTTAGATTTTAAAGGGAAATGCGGACTTATCACTAACCATACCGGTGTTCTTCGTGACCTCTCTTCTACTGTGGATATGCTTAAAGAGAAGTGTAACCTGACAGCTCTTTTCGGACCCGAACACGGTGTCAGAGGCGATATTCAGGCGGGAGAGAATATAGTTTCATATACCGATAAGAGAACAGGACTTCCCGTTTTCAGCTTGTTCGGTGATGATTTATCCGAAAGTGAAAAAGCGCTCACTTCCCTTGATAGCGTAATTTTTGATATTCAGGATGTCGGTGCAAGGTTTTATACCTATTCGTACACAATGACGGATGCAATGAAGATTTGTGCCGAGTATGGCATAAAGTTTGTTGTTCTTGACCGACCGAATCCGTTGGGTGGAACGAAAGCAGAAGGAACTATACTCGACAGACGGTTTTCGTCATTTGTAGGAAGATTTCCTACTCCGACACGGTGCGGTCTTACTATCGGAGAATTTGCTCTTATGATGAATGAAACGGAAGACATAGGATGCGACCTTACTGTTATTCCTATGGAAGGCTGGAAAAGGGATATGTACTACGATGAAACCGACCTTGTTTTTATTCAGCCATCACCCAATATTCCAACTGTTGATACAGCATTCGCCTATATCGGAACTTGTATTTTCGAAGAAACAAATCTTTCCGAAGGCAGAGGCACAACCAAACCTTTTGAAATGATTGGTTCACCTTGGCTTGACAGCAAAGCGGTTGTTGAAGCAGTCGGAAAACAAGATGGTGTTATTCTTCGTGAATGCTCGTTTACACCGACATTCTCTGACTATAAAGATACATTTTGCCGAGGTATTCAGCTTCACATCACAGACCGCAACACTTTTTCACCCTTTGCTGTCGGAACAAAATTACTGGATGCAATCAGAACTACTCATAAAGAGTTTGATATTGAACCGGCAATAGCAAATCTTCTCGGAACGGATGTGATTTTCCGTTCAGATTTTAATTCAGATGAATTCATTGCGCAGGAACAGAATGAAGTTACCGAATGGCAAAACCTCTCAAAAAAATGGTATCTTTATTGATAATTAATCCCTTATGAACCTTTGATGATTCATAAGGGATTTATTTTATCAGATTCTGTTATTCAACCGAGCTTATCAGCTTATCCATAGCATCAAGAATTGCTCCCGCCGCCTTTGGACCGAGTGAGTTCGTTTCTTCATAATGCTTTCTGCCGGATTCATCAACAGCGTTATTGAAATACGGCAGCCACTCATGAAGATAAAAATCGTTTTCGGGAATTATATATCCCAATTCATCGTTACAAAGACCGAGAACAAAATTATGCTCACAGCGTGCCATTTCGGAAAGTGATTTATAATCAACCTCTGTTCCGTTTGCCGATTCTTCTGCAGAGAAGAAATTGCCGCTTTCAAGCTCAGGTGAAAGTTCACCCGGAATCATATAAACGCCTATCTGTTTGTTACCAAGCTCCATATATGAAACTTCCGATATGATTGAGATGTTTTTATCCTTATCCTTTGCAACATCGTTATTAAGCACGCCGAGGAAACGCACAAGCAGAAGTGCGGTGTTGTCGCATTTAATTTCTATCGCCTCGGTTTTCACGTTAATTGCAGGAGCGAGAGCAATTTCGTTATTTATGCTCATAACAACCTCGCCAACATCCTTGCCGAATTCCTTTACATATTTAAGACCAAGCTCAAAGTTGCGCAGAACATCATCAAGCTTTTCGCAGGTTATAAGTCCTCCGATAGCTCCGTTTATAAAAACAACATTTGCGCCGCCTGTTTGCTCAACAATTTCTTTTTCCATGTATGCAGGGAAATCCGCACTGACAACGGTTGTTCTTGCTCCGAGGCATTCAGCGTGGCAAGCAAAGTTAACTATAAATGTATCATCGCTGCCGTCTGAGGGGTCAAATCTGATTCTTGTTAGTGTTGCAGCGTAGTCATCGGGGGTTCTTGTATCTATTAAAAGGCCTTCGGATTCTGCCGTCCCAAAATAAAGATTACCGTCTTTTCTTGCATCATATGCGGCAATAATCGCTTTGGCAGTCAATTCTTTGAGGCTGTTCATAAACTCTTCGTTTTTACCGTCGGAGAGGAAATTCTTGCCCCAAAGACCTTGAGTATCAATGGCAGAATGGGTGTGCGTTGCACAGATGTTTATTGATTTGATATTCGGAATTTTACCGCTCTCAATAACAATTTTTCTGATATCGTTGATATCCTTGCGGCTGATGCCGACACAGTCAATCGCACATACAACAACGCCGCCTCTGCCGCTGTTATCATCAAGATAAACCGCCTTGGCATACATATCGTCAAGAACTGATTTTGCGGGATTATTTGTATTGTAACCTGCTATGTAGTAGGTTTCTTCCGTGATATCATCGGGAGTCAGCACTTCTTTTGCGAAGCCGACGGTCCATTTTTCACCATTATAAGAAAAAACCTCATCGCCCGTAAGCATATATTTTGATGTTTTCTCAACGGTTGTATATGTTGAGTTGGGAACAAACAGAATAATCAGAGAAAGTAAACCGGATATTATCCCTCTGACCATTTCGGGAAGTCGAAGAAATCTCAGAATTTCCATTTTGAATTACCCCCATACCTCAAGAAGCTTAAAGAACGCTTTTGAAAATGCTGTTGCACTTCTTGAACCTGTTGAAACAGTTTCTTCATAGTGACCTTCTTCGTTTGAAGCGGAATAATCGTTGTCGGGCACAATATATCCTACCGCATCGTTACAAAGGCCGAAAACGAGAACTTCATCAGTTTCATCAAAGCAGGTTTCGAGTCCTTCATACGGATATTCTGTGCCGTTATATGCTTCTTCTGCTGAATAGAATCCGCCGTAAACAAGCTCCGGCAGAGCCTCTCCGGGTGCTTCAATAATTTTTATGTTCTTGCCGATTTCAACATAGCCGATTTCGCTTGTAAGATATATCTTACCGTCTTCCTTGAATGCTTTAACATTACAAAGCCCTGCACTCTCCGCAAGAAGGAAAATAAAATTATTCACTTCAAAATCAACCTGAGCGTGTTTAACATTAAGGATAGGTTCAATAGCTTCACCTTTTTCCGTAAGCTCATAAAGAATATCTGCAACAATGTTGCTGTATTCTTTCATTTTCTCAAATGATGTGAGTTCTTCGGGAATTCCGTTTTCAACGCCCATATCCGCATGGATTGCTCCGCCGATTGCACCCTGAATAAAGATAAAATCGGCATTCTTTTCGGTTGTCACTTCTTTTTCTATGTAGTAAGGATAATCGCCCGAAATCTCTGTATTGCTCCAACCGAGATTAATCGGATGGGCACCGAAATTGGCTATATAGATTTCTTTCTTTGTATTATCATTCGGCACAAAACGGAACAGATGAATTTTGTCATCAATTGAATATGGATCTCTTCCGTCATAGAACAATTCGGGACAAGCCTTTGATGAGTAATAAAGCATACCTTCACAGCGGTTGTTATATGCTTCTCTTATTGCATCAGCAGTTTTCTGAACAACCGAATCAATATATTCCTGGTTTCTGCCGCTTTTGGGAATGTTACCCCACAGACCCTGGGTATCGATTGCGCTGTGATTATGAGTTGAGCCGACATCAATGCTGATGAGCTTGCCGTTGCCCGTGATGTCGCTGAGTTTTTCACGGATGTCCTTGATGTCGGCATTCATAAAGCCGACGCCGTCAATCCAGACAAAAGCAGCTGCACCTCTGCCCGAATTATCATCAAGCACAACCGCTCTCACACACAAATCGTCGATAACTCCCGTTGCTTCCTGCGCAGGAAATTTGAGGAAACCGCCAAGAAAATATCTTGTTTCTTCGATATCTTCGGGAGTAAGAACTCTGCGGGCATAGCCTGCAGACCAGTATTCGGATTGCGGTTCATCGATAAAATCTGCATTGCCCTCAAGAAAATTCTCCGAAATTGCAGCAACGGGTCTTTCGTCATAACCGAGTTTGGTAAGGCTCTGAAAAACCGCACCGAGAAGTGTCGGTAAACCGATAAGCACCGCCATAATCGCCGAAATCCATCTGATAACAACTGCCATTGTAATTTCTCCTTTTTATATATTTTTCAAATTTTTAAGTTCTTCACGAATGTTGACATCGTTTGAAAGCCTTGCAGGCATTGCCTCATATTTTTCAACAAGCAAAAGCAATTCAGCAATCAGATTTTCATCTTTTGTTTTTATGTATTCAAATATCTTATTCATAATGTCGCACGAAACAAAAAATTTCTCCGCCCATTTGGAAAGTTCACGGCAAAGGGGTAAATCACGTTTGAGATATTCTCTGCACGCATTCATTTTGCCGAGATAATCCTCTGCAAGAGCAAAGGCTTTTTCTTTGTTATCTGATTTGAAGGCGTTTTCAATCTCGTCAAACGCATCATACATCCGCCTTGAATTGGCATCCTTGAGGCAAGATGTATAAAGATGGTCGGCGAAGATAATGAAATTGTCTGCATTTTCTTTTCCGACAACCTGCCTGATTGCACACTCCCAGGATTTCTGCGGGTCATAATTTTCGCTGTCCCAAAGATAATCCGCAAAGGTAATCAACGGAATTTTCGAACATTCCGCATATTCCATACAGTTAGAAATGATACCCTCGGAATATTTATATAAATCGGGGTCTCGCCCGATAATCGGAGAGATGTGCATCTCGTTAAACATAGAGCAATCGTTTACGGGATAGTTATCCCAATAAAGCGGCTTATGATAAGTACCCTCAATGAATTTGAGCGCTTCAATGCTTGTAAGCTCACGGGAGCAAATATCTCTGCCTGTCCAGAAAACAGAAACGAGCGGCGGTATGTTTTTGCCCAGCTTCGAAATATAATATTCATTGCCTTTTCCGTGATAAAGGGTTGGACAAACGGTAAGACGGATTGATGAATCGATTTCTTTCAAACCGGAGTAATATCTGTTTATCAGTTCAATATGAGCATTGACCGTTTCTCCGAAAACCGCCTTATCTTCTTCAAAAGCAAGCTCTTCATCAATATCATCAAGCAAAAGACCGAAGCAGCGTATACCGATTGAATAAAGCTGTTTTGTTTTATTCATCAGGGTGTCAAACTCGGCATCATCTGAATATTTCATTGAAAGACCGGGTGCAATGCACCAATAGAAATCCATATAATATTCCGCGGCATCGTCAACAAGCTCTTTCAGTTTTGCAAGCTCGCCTTCCGGATAATTCTCACGCCATTTCTCACGGTGAAACAAATCATCCTTCGGTGCATGATAAATCGTGTTCATCCTGTTTTTTGCCATAAGCTCCATAACGGATTTACGGCTTTCGTGGCTCCACGGATTGCCGTAAAAGCCTTCGATGTAACCTCTCACTGCAAAAAAAGGAGAACAAGTGTATTCACCGTCGGAAACGGTGTTTTCATCAATACGCTTCGCAAGGTCACAGAGAGCACGAAAAGCACCTTTTTCAGAAGAACAACATATTTTCACTTCTTTACCCGAAACTGAAAGAATATATTTTTCACCCGTTACTCTGTGTGTTTTTTCGCAGTATGAAGCGCGCTTTGAATTCTCATAAACAATTCCAATATTGTATTTGTCTGACGTGTTGCCGAAAAACTTTTCAAAAACAGCTTCGGGATTTGACTTGCAGTTCATATCAATTCCTCCCAATATTAATAATACAATAATTCTTTCGTTTTTACAATTATTAAAACGATAAATATTCCGCCTTGATTTTTGTGCGTTTTAATGATAAACTTTCCTTGAAAAAGGGATGTGATTAAATGAAGATAAGACCGTATAACGCAAAAGACAAGGAAAATGTGCGTTTTGTATGCCTTAACAGCGACGGACCCTGCAAAAGCTCAAAAAGAGCAAGAAATTTTACACTATCCGTTTACTGTGACTATTATATTGAAAACGAACCCGAAAACTGCTTTGTTGCCGCCGATGAAGACGATAAAGCAATAGGTTATGTTATCTGCACGGAGAATTTTGACGTTTTTAAAGAACGGTTTGTGAAACTGTATTATCCCAAAATCAAAAATTGGGAATTCCGCCGCAAAAAATCGGCATTGAGGTCAATTGTTCCTCACGAAAAATATAAAAAGGATTATCCCGCACATCTTCACATTGATGTTCTTCCCGAATATCAACGTATGGGACTGGGGCACAAAATGACGGACGCCCTTCTTGAACACCTGAAAGAAAAAGGGGTGAAGGGTATTATGCTCACAACATGGATAAAAAATGAAAAAGGCAGAGGATTTTATGATAAATACGGCTTCACTCTGCTTGAAGAGATGAAAAACTGTGCCGTTTACGGATTGAAGCTTAAATAAAAATCACCGACAAATCTCAAAACGAGGTTTGTCGGTTTTTTGTCAGCCTTTTTCAACTGCGTGGCGGATATTCCAACCGTTATCTTCAAGAAGATTTTCCGCTTTTGATTCTGAACAGCCAAGAATTTCGGTAACAATTCCTATCATTCTTCTGCGAAGTTTTTGGTTTGTGGGTTTAAGATTAATCATCATATTTTCATAAACACAGCCGCATTTAACCATAGATGCGGTTGAAATCATATTAAGAATTATCTTCTGTGCCGTTCCCGCTTTCATTCTTGTTGAGCCAGTAATAACCTCGGGACCTGTATCGGCGCAGATATCAATATCTGCGACTTTACCCAGTTCGGTATTGGGGTTGTTTGTGATTGAAAAAGCTTTTGCACCAATACTCTTTGCATAATTCACAGCAGAAATAACATAGGTCGCCGAGCCCGAAGCAGAAATTCCGATTAATATATCTTTGTTGCAGAAATCACGGTTTTTAAGGTCGTCAATGCCTGCCACGGGATTATCTTCGGCATTCTCGGCAGCTTTGAACATACATTTTTCGCCGCCTGCGATAATTCCGTTGAAGAGGTCATAAGGCACGCCGAAGGTAGGCGGACATTCCGCCGCATCACACACACCGAGCCTGCCCGATGTTCCGCTTCCGATATAGAAAATTCTGCCGCCTGATTTTATTGCGTCGGAAACCGCATCGCATACCGTTGCAATCTGCGGCAAAGCGGCTTCAACAGCAACGGTTACATTGGCATTTTCGTTATTGATTATTTCAAGAACTTCAAGAGTTGACATTTTGTCAATGCAGTATGTATCGGGATTTCTCGTTTCTGTTTTAAGCATTTTCACACAACCTTTTTGCAAGTGAAACCGCACCGTTTACCATCGGTTCATCCGAAAAAACAAGCGAAGCTTCACCCTCGATATATTTCATAAGGAAAGGATATAATATTTCTTTCTGTTTGCATAATCCGCCGCATACAACAATTTTATCATTGTAATTATTCAATGATTTGCGTGCTCCGTTGATGATTTTTGCAGCCTCATATGCATTGCGGTCTATGATTTGAACGGCGGTTGAATCACCGAGATTATATGCTTCAAAAACTACGGGGGCAAAGGACGCAACATATTCCGAACCGCCACTGTATATTTCCGTAGCGGAAGATTCAAGGATTTTTCCGAGCTTTTTTTCAACAAGTTTCAAAATCGTTTCGCTTCCGCCTCTGCCGTCAATAAATTCAAATGCCGAATTGAGTGCATCCGAGCCGAAATGAAATCCGCTTCCGCCCTTGTCAATCATATAACCCCGACCGCCCGTACGGTGAAGCTTTTCGCCTGAACGGGAATAGGCAACAATGCCTGTTCCCATAATGACTGCTGTTCCGTTTTCTTCCTTCAATGCAACCTCAAGTGCGAGGTCAATATCGCTGCCGCAATCAGATGAAGCAAAATCAAGCCGTGACAGAAAATCGCTAATAACTCTTTGGCTTTCTCCGCTTTTTGCACCTGCAATCCCCGCAAAAACAGATATTTCTGAAATATCAAACCCTCCGCACATTTCCCTGATTCCATCATTAAGTACACTACAAGTGTTTTCAATGCCTGTGCTGACGGGATTTGATGCTCCGAGAATCAACCTTTTGATTTCGTTCTTGTTTAAATCAACAAGCAGAAAATCGGTTTTTGTTCCGCCGCCGTCAATGCCAAGCAAATATTTGATGTTCTTACTCATTTGATTTCCTTTCCGAATATTCCGATATTGTATTATTTTCTCTGTTTTTTATCATTCATATTGCGTTACTAATGATATCATATAAATTTAAAATAATCTACAAAAAGTTTTATTGACATAACTGAAACGCACAAACATAATTTTTAAAAGCTGTTTAACACTTGCAAGCTGCGGAATAAAGCTTGCAAACGCTGAAGGAGCGTTTATGAAAAAAGTTCTCGGTTGCTGCTATGAATCAATGTTTGATTTAACCGATTGCAACGGCGTTTTTATTGAAGGCTGCCTCCAAAACGGCAACACCTTGCCCGGAAACGGATATGAAAAGCTCGGAATTCCCCGTTTTACCGAAGAAAAAGTTTTTAATTAATTATTTATTCCCATAACGAGAATTCATAGCGATTACATCAATCTCGATTCCTGCAATGATGTTTCGGTCTTCAACACGTTTATTTACGCAGGAAAGTCTTTCCTTAATTCGGTTGGCAGTAAGGCTGTATTTGTTAATACGGGTCATGATGGTTCGTCAAAAATCGAGCCTGCGCTCATAATGTCGGGCAGTGAAATCACTTTCCTAAACTCTATGCGTTCAACCTCCGACGGACAGCAGAGTTTTAACTTCTATTCAATCGAAAACGGCGCAAAATTCAAATCGTATAACAGTCAGGCAGTTGATATAGCTTATTCCGAACATCCGATAATCGAAAACATCAGTTTGATCGAGCTTGATAAAAGCGAATGGATTTACGGCTTTTTGCAGATGTTTTATAGAATGATTTCATTTTTCGGTATGATGCTTGAATTGAGAAGTCTTGCAAGTTTTCTTGCCGAGGATGAACAAGCCTTTGCGGATATACTTGAAGCCAAGACCAACAAAAGCATACTCAATCAGCAGAAATTTCTTGAAACCAGTATTGATAAAGCGATTGCGAGAACAAAAGAGGTTGCTGTGATGTATGAAAAGCTATTTGAAAAGCACATCAACGGAATTGTAAATGAAGAAAGCTTTATGCAACTCTCGCAAAAATATGAAGCAGAGCGAGATGAACTGAAAGTTAAAATCAAGCAATACCGTGATAAACTTGCCGAAACGGAAAACCTGCGCACAAGCAAAGAACAGTTCACAACGGCTGTCCGTAAGTTTATGCAGATGGAAACGCTTACACCTGCACTTCTGAACGAACTGATTGAAAAGATTGAAGTTTATTCCATTGAGGGTAAGGGCAAAAACAGAACTCAAAGAATTATCATTCACTACCGCTTTTTCGGAGTTATTGAAAATCCTGTAAAAGAGGAAAACGTAGTCCTTGAAGCAAGACAAGGCGTAGCCGTGGAATATCTCACGGCATAACAAAAAAGAGCAGGCGAAAACCTGCTCGATACATAACAAATTTAACTATGAGGAAATGTAAAAAAAGAAAAGTGAGTATTCACTTGTGTTATGAATACTCACTATGGTCCGAGACAAGACATCGAACCCGAACTTAATCCTGAATTTTCTATCTCTTCAAATGAGATTTGTTTTGAACCTTTTTTATAATTAAGGTTAATCAATATTTTATCGTCATAAACCACGATACTGTTAACAAAGTGGT
>JAZSLR010000086.1:0-2925 GCA_045535475.1 Acutalibacteraceae bacterium
AACGCATACAGAAAATCGCAACGGCATACGAAGATTTTGTTTCAAAGAAATACGGAGAATTTCTCGACATCCACTCAAAGAAAAATAAACAAGCAGACAAAGACAGTCACGATTGATTTCGTGGCTGTTTTTTGATGCCCGAAAGGAGGATTTTAGAAATGAAACGATAGAAATGTTCCGAACGATCAACACATCGTTTTGAGAAAATGCATCGGAAAACACGGTGCTTTTCACGGTTCTTGAACCGAGAAAAAATTACAAAAATCAGCCGATATCCGGCAGAAAGGAGAAACTATGAAAACAGGATTAACAAAACGTCAGAAAGATACTGTTATCTGCTTTAACGAAGAAAGTGACATCATTGATGTGCGGACACACAATACGGATTTGAGAAACAGACTTTCAGAATTCAGTGAACAGTATCCCGACTGTTGCAAACTGACAGACGATGACGAACACGGCGGAATGCTTTTTGAAATTCAGAAAGGCAGATTGAGTTTCAGACTCACTGCACCGTATTCGGAAGAACGCAGAAACAGTTTGAGTGAGTATGCGAAAAAGCACGGCATAAATAGCGACTGAAATAAGCGGATAACCCCGAAGGGCGCACTTCTATACATATCTTTCAGAAATGTATGAGTGCGTGAAAATAATATTGAAAAATCAAAGATTTTAAACAAGGGTTTTACCCTTGCGCTGCGTTGCAGCTATCCCAATAAATTATCCCGTTGTTTCATCTGAAGCAACGGGATTTTTGTATCCCAAAAACAGAAAAGGAGATTTTATGAGTAAATCAAAAGAAGAATTAATTGAAGAAAAAATAAAAAACGAAAAGGAAATCGAAATCCTTGAACATCAGAAACAGCGACTCACCAATCGCATTGAATATCTCACCAAAGGCGACAGAGCAAAACGCACTCACCGTCTGTGTGAAAAAGGCGGTGCAATTGAAAGCGTTTGTCCCGAAACAAAGGATATGACTTCTGCTGATTTTTATCTGCTTGCCGAATTCATTTTCGATCTGCCCGAAGTAAAAAAGTATATGGAAAGGTTTGGGTCATAATGTCACTTTTTCATTTCCACGTTACGCAGATAAAACGGAGTGCGGGTCAGAGTGCTGTGGCGTGTGCAGCTTACCGTGCAGGCGAAAAATTGAGGAGCGAATATTACGGTGAAGTCAGCGATTACACACGTAAAGGCGGAGTTGTTGAATCTGGAATTATGTTGCCTGAATATGTTCCGCAAAATCTTTCCGACAGAGAAACACTGTGGAACGCAGTAGAGAAAATCGAAAAAGGCAAAAAGGCTCAGCTTGCATATAGTTTTGATTTTGCATTGCAGAATGAATTTACAATGGAAGAAAACATTTCACTTGCAAAGAAATTCATAAAAGAACAGTTTGTTGAAAGGGGTATGATTGCCGACTTCGCAATTCATTCTCCCGAAACAAACGGCATCGCAAATCCGCACGTTCATGTGTTGTGTCCGATAAGACCGATTGATGAAAACGGCAAATGGGGCAACAAACAAAAACGTGTTTATGAACTTGACCGAAATGGTGAAAGAGTAACCGACCATAACGGTAACTACATATTCTCTGCCGTACCGACAACCGATTGGGGTAAACCCGAAACGCTTGAACATTGGCGTTCGGAATGGGCAAGAATGTGCAACGAAAAGTTTGAAGAAAAACAACTTGCAGAAAGAATTGATTATCGCAGTTATGAGCGACAAGGTGTTGATAAAATCCCTACCGTTCACGAAGGAGTTGCAGTCCGTCAGATGGAAAGCAAAGGCATAAAAACCGATAAGGGTGATAAGAACAGATTGATAAAATCTACAAATGCTTTGCTTGCTGAAATAAAAGAGAAAATCAAAAATCTAATAAACTGGATTGAAGAAGTCAAAGCGGAACTCGAAAAATTCAATCAACCCGAAACAACGCTTATTGATATTCTGAATACATATCTCGATATGAGAAAAGAAGGAAGAAGTGATTGGAATAAATCTGCACAGACAAAAGGTTCTATTGCAGACCTGAAGAAAATATCACAGGCAATTATAATTCTGCAAAACCGTAACATCTGCACTCTTGATGAACTCAACGAAATACTTAAACCGATTGATGAAACTAGAAAATCAATTAAGGCGGATGAAAAGAAAATTAAACGTCTAAAACAGCACATTTCAAAGATTGAAGATTATGAAAAATACAAAGCCGTTTACGATAAATATTCAAAAATATTTTTTGAGAAAAGCAGAGAAAAATATTATTCCGAACACGAATCCGAAATCGAGAAATACAAAACCGCTGTGCGATATATGAAAGCAAATCCCGAATGTAAACCGAGTGCAAAGGCAGAAATTAAATCAGAAATATCTGCATTAACGGAACATCAGAAATCATTAACCGCCAACCTATCCACCCATCAATCCGAACTCCGTGAGCTTGAAGAAATCAGACACATAGTGAATCAAGCTATGGAACAGAAAGAAAACGAAAAGCCGTCTGTTCTCAAACGCCTCGAAGAAGCGAAGAAACTGACGGCTCAATCTAACCGTTCCGCTTTCAAAAAGCAGGAACAGAATATTGAATAATGAAAGGAAGATTCTTATGACAGAAAACATTTATGAACCCACTGAATACAATTATGACCCCTACGATTTATGCGAATGCTACGAACCGATTTTTGAACCGCCCGAATCTTTCATTGAGGAATGTGAGATTTATTGGACAAATATCAGTAAAATTATGCGAAGAGTTTCACAGCACAAAATCGGTCACACCACATATATCGTGACAACCAAATTTTCAGGAACTGAAAAAATTCTCGATAAAGTTAAGAGAATGATTTTTGATGATAATGAGGAGGTTTCCGGGTGACAAACGAACATCTTTATGATATAATCGAAACGGACACAATA
>JAZSLR010000095.1:0-13142 GCA_045535475.1 Acutalibacteraceae bacterium
CCGAGGTCATAGAGGAATTTATACCAGAATCTTGAATAGATAAGGTGTCTTGTAACGTGCTCCATACCGCCGTTATACCAGTCAACGGGCATCCAGTACTTGAGCTTTTCCTTGTCCGCAAATGTTTCGTTGTTGTGGGGGTCGATGTAGCGAAGGAAATACCACGATGAGCCTGCCCACTGAGGCATTGTGTCGGTTTCACGCTTTGCAGGCTGTCCGCACTTGGGGCAGGTGCAATTTACGTAGGAATCAATCTTTGCAAGCGGACTTTCGCCGTCTGTGCCGGGTTCGAAATTCTCAACTGCGGGAAGTCTGAGCGGAAGCTCCTCATAGGGTACGGGAACAATTCCGCAATGGGGACAGTGAACGATGGGGATGGGTTCGCCCCAATATCTCTGGCGGTTGAATGCCCAGTCATTCATCTTGTACTGAACACCCTTTTCGCCGATGCCCTTTTCCTGAAGGAATTCTGCCATCTTTTCAATGGAATCCTTCTTGTTGGTCATACCGTTGAGGAATCCGGAGTTAACCATTTCGCCGTCACCGGTGTAAGCTTCAACTTCAATGTCGCCGCCCTTGATGACTTCGATAATGTCAATGCCGAACTTCTTTGCGAATTCCCAGTCGCGCTGGTCGTGCGCGGGAACAGCCATAATTGCGCCCGTACCGTAACCCATCATAACGTAGTCGGAAATATAAATGGGAACTTCCTTGCCGTTAACGGGATTGGTTGCGCTGAAGCCGCTGAGTCTTACGCCCGTCTTATCCTTGACAAGCTGAGTTCTTTCAAATGCAGACTTCTTACTGCACATATCTCTGTAAGCTTCAACCTCATCCATATTGCCGATCATAGCGGCGTACTTGTCGATAAGGGGATGCTCGGGAGCCATAACCATAAAGGTTACACCGAAGAGAGTGTCGGGTCTTGTTGTGTAAATCTTAAGCATTTCATCGGTGCCGTTAACAGCGAAATTAACAAATGCGCCCGTTGACTTGCCTATCCAGTTTTCCTGCTGAAGCTTTATGTTGGGAAGATAGTCAACTTCCTTAAGACCTTCAAGGAGCTTATCCGCATATTCGGTGATACGGAGATACCAGACATCCTTTGACTTCTGAACGATATCGCTGTGGCAGATATCGCACTTGCCGCCCTGTGAGTCCTCATTTGAAAGAACAACCTTACAGTGAGGGCAATAGTTAACGAGAGTCTTATCTCTGAAAACGAGGTTGTTTTCAAACATCTTGAGGAAAATCCACTGAGTCCACTTATAGTAGTCCTCCTGAGTTGTGTCAACAACCTTTGACCAGTCAAATGAGAAGCCTACTTTTTTAAGCTGGTCGGTAAATCTTTCGATGTTGTTATCGGTAACCTGTCTGGGGTGAGTGTTGGTTTTGATAGCATAGTTTTCGGTGGGAAGACCGAAAGCATCAAAGCCGATGGGGAAAAGAACGTTGTAGCCTTCAAGTCTTCTCTTTCTTGAAACAACCTCAAGACCCGAATAAGCCTTGATATGGCCGACGTGCATACCTGCGCCGCTCGGATAGGGAAATTCAACAAGAGCATAGAATTTGGGCTTTGAATAATCCTCGGTGCATTCAAAGGTCTTATTCTTATCCCATATATCCTGCCACTTTTTTTCTACATTTTTAAAATCATACTGAGCCATTTTGCATTAGCGTCCTTTCAAATTCAACCTTATATTAAATGAAATTTATTCCGGAGTAATAACATCACTCAAATCGAGCTTTTGGGCATCCGCCCAGAGTCTTTCGAGATTGTAATATTCTCTGTCCTCATGCTGGAATACGTGGACAATAACAGTGCCGTAGTCAAGAAGAATCCAGCCCGTTGCCCTGCCCTCGATGTGCTCGGGAGAGATATCAAGGCGCTGCTTGATTTCGTATTCAACGTCATCTGCGAGCGACTTTGTATGGGTGTTTGATGTGCCCGAAGCGATAACAAAATAGTCCGAAACGATTGTTACCTCTTCTGTTTTGATGGCGACAATATCCATCGCCTTTTTTTCGTCAAGTACTTTTGCTATTTCCAGGACGAGTTTTTCGGAATCCATCACAAAACATTATCCTTTCTGTGTTTTAAAATGAAATAACATATCGTTATAGCAATCGATTGTTGCGGGATGAATCGGCAAGTCCGCCGAAACAAGCTTTCCGACCGTGTATCGGGAAGTATAGAGAATTGCATCCTCAAGGCTTTTTTCCGCAAGCCTGCGGACAACATTCACATCCGGATACTCTCTGTCAGCGGAAATGAAATCCGCGATGTAAACTATCTTTTCGAGAAGGGTCATCCCTGCCCTGCCCGTCGTGTGCCATCTGACGGCACCGAGAATTTCTTCATCGGTTACGGTTCCGCTTTCCCTGAGGAATGCCGCACCTGAAATCTGATGCCAGACCTTGGGGTTTATAAGCTCAACGCGTGAAAGCGGCTCACCCGATTTTTCAATTATTTCAAGCTGGTCTGCCTTCGATGTGTTTTTTGTGACATCGTGAAGCAGTCCTGCAAGACGTGCCTTTTCAATATCCGCACCGTATCTTTCCGCAAGCACGGCAGCGCATTCGCTCACACACTCGCTATGGTGCATTCTGTAATCATCGAGCCTTTCGGAAAGCAGCTTTCTGTACTCCGAAAGTCCGTCATCATAAAGTCCGTTTTTGCGAATATATTCCGCAACCTTCGGGCTGACAAGAGCGGGATTCTGCTCCCCCTTTGCTATTATTACCCGGATTTCCGTTGAGCTTACCTCAAACGGCTCAACGTCAAGCAAAATAATTCTTTTTTTCTGCTCGTCGGTGAAAACGGATAAATCGGGAACAAAGCCTTTTTCTCTCGATGCGGCGCAGATAAAGCTGAGTGAAATTATCTCCTCCCAAAGATACCAGCCCGTCAGGGTTTCAAGCATATCCGATCCGATGATAAAGTAAAGCTCATCGTCGGGATATGCCTTTTTCAGCTCACGCAGGGTTTCAACCGTGTAGCTCTTGCTGCCTCTGTCAAGCTCAATTGAGGATATCTCAAAGCGTTCATCCTCAAATGCAAGGCAGCACATATTGAGCCTGTCCTCTCCGCTTGCGAGCTTGCCCGGAAGCTTATGGGGCGGAATGCAGGAAGGTATAATCAGCACCTTTTCAAATCCGAGTCTGTCCGCCGCTTCCTTTGCGAGCCTGACGTGACCCGAATGCGGAGGATTGAATGTTCCTCCGAAAATTCCGATTTTTATGGTAATCTCTCCTTATCAGAGATTTTATTTGAGGTTAACCTTCTTATGCATAATATAAGATGTCACAAAGAACATAATAACATCGAGCACAAGGAAGGTAAAGCCGGGAGTTACTTCCATACCGAGCTGATTGCCCAGAAGATATTCATTGGGGCTGAGAATGCCGAAGCTGAGTGTCTTATCGTCATTGAATACCATAACAAAATTGACAATATCCGTCATCTTGAATGAAATCCAGAGAAAAACAGTCGCTGTGATAAAGAAGATAATGATTGAAGCGATAATCGAATGCTTCTGAAGAAGTCTTACGTGTGAAACGGTTATTGAAAAATAAACAATCGAAACAAAACTCAGGAAAATAACGAAGAACATCAGCGCAACATAAACAGCATATGCAATCATCTGTGTTATCGAGGGCATATCACCCAGCATCGCAAAAAGTGACTCGGCGAGCGAAATTTTGTCCTGACCGATAACCTGGTCGGCTGTGTAATTCATAAGATAGACGCTTGTGAACATAAATGTCGCAAAGCTGAAAATCATCCATCCGCCGTAAACGATAACCTTTGAGCCGAGAAGCTGATTGCTCGAAACGGGAAGCGTAAAGCTCAGATAACCCTGAGGGCTGAACAGCGATTTGAAGAAATCGTAAACAACGAAGAAGAAGGTTACGAAAATCAGCAGGAACGAAACAAGAATCGAGAGAACAATTGAAACGTTTCTTGCGGTCATAAACTTTTGGGCTGATTCGACGCTGATTGATTCGCTGCCCTGAAGCGCTGCACAAACAAAAAATACACCGATAAGAAGAATTATTGCAATATAAAACAGGCTGATGACTCTTGCACTTGCAAGGAAGTCGTTTTTAAGGAGCATCAAAAATTTGTTCTTAGGTTTAGAAGTTCCAGTCAACACTGAACACCTCCTTGAAAATGTCATTGATTGTCTTACCGCTCTGAGTGATATTGGCAACGGAATCCTTCATAAGAAGCGAGCCTCTGCCAATCATAAGGATTGAATCAAAAATCTCTTCAACATCCTGGATAAGATGAGTTGACATAAGAATCGTTGAGCCCTCGGGACGGTTTTTGAGAATGGTTTCAAGAATGAAATCTCTTGCCGCGGGGTCAACACCGCCCATAGGCTCGTCAAGGATATAGAGCTTTGCGTTTCTGCACATAACAAGCAGAAGCTGAAGCTTTTCCTGCATACCCTTTGACATAGTCTTGACCTTCTGCTTGTGAGGAAGCTGGAACACATCCATCATATGCATAGCCTTTGCCTTGTCGAAATCATCATAGAAATCCGCAATGTAGTTGACCGCATCGTCAGAGGTCATCCAGCTTGCAAGATAAGTTTTTTCGGGCAGAAAAGCAACCATTGATTTGCTTATTTTGCCGGGTTTGTTGCCGTCGATAAGCACTTCGCCCGAATAATCGTTGATAAGACCGGTCAGAATTTTAATCAGCGAGGTTTTACCGCTGCCGTTGGGGCCGAGAAGGCCGATAATCTGACCGCCCTCAAAATCAAATGAAACATTGGACAAAACCTGATGGCTGCCATAGGATTTGCTTAAGTTTCTTACGGAAATAATCTGAGACATTTTAATCCTCCCGTTTTAGGAATACCTTTCCATAATTAGGATATATTATATCACTATTAATTATAAAATAAAAGACTTATTTTATTATTTTTTTAATAATAGTTAAATATTTTGTTAAGGATAGAAAAGAAAACACCCCGCTCGGATTAAGCGGGGTGTAAAACATTTCCGGATTATTCAGCTGCTGCGGTTTCGGGAACTGTTCTGTCGATTGTGTATTCAACAGTATTGCTGTAACGGAGGGTTACGGGAACAGTGCCGACATCTGCAAGTGAGCCCTGACCTGTTACGTTAGTCTTGACATCGATGTTCTTGACATACTTGATGGTATGTACTTCGTCAGTTTCAACGTTTGCAACGATGATAATCTGGCAGTCCTTATATTCAAGAACGGGCTTTTCAACTGTGAGATACTTCTCAGCCTTTGCGAATTCGGTCATAACCTCGTCAACATTGCCCATATCGTATGCCTTCTCGATTGTTGCGGGAAGTGCGGGGGACTTGAGAGTGAGAGTAATTGTTCTCTGATTGTCAGTGTCAACACAAGTTGCGCTCTCGATATCCTCGAGAGTAAGTGCGCTGACGTAGCTTGCGCCCTTAACAGGCATAAATGCAACCATATCTTCGCCGTATGCAAGCTCTGCACCGTCGTTGTGGAGCATATAGCTGTCAAGAGAAGTGATTGCCGCATTGATATAAGCATTGTCGCTCATAGGAATATCGTTGCCTTCTGCATCCTTTGCCTTGCCGATGCTCTTGTTCTGGCTCATATTAACCGAAGCCTTTGCGCCCTTAATCTCATTAACGTGAAGATTGAAGTACTCAAAAATTGTTGCGGTGTTAGCCTTGAGCTGGTCGGGAGTATAGGTTGTGTCGGTAATAACCTGGCTCTCTTCGTCGATGCTTGTTGTGATATCGGTGGGAAGAGGAGTTTTAACAAAGATTGTTGTGGTTGTGGTTTCTTCTTCTTCTGTTGAGCTGCAGCCTGCAAAAGCAAAGATGAATGCAAACACGAGGAGCATACTTACTGCTGCCAAAATTTTCTTATTCATTAGGTTAATCTCCTTTCGCAAACGAAAAAATCCGTTTTCAGCGATATTAATAGAATAATTATATCACAAATAAATATAAATTACATCCGATTTTTACGAAATAAAAATTTTTGTTGAAAGTGGAAAATTTTTCTGCTTCTGTTTGTTAAATATGCATAATCATATTTCAGAACAAATATCAGATGCTAAGACCCTTTTCGTCAAAGAGGAAGAGGGTTTCGAGGCAGATATCCATACCTGCTTCAATGGTCTTGAGGTCAAGATTCTCGTGATTGTCGAGTCTTGTGTGATAATATCTTGCAGGGGCGGGGTCCATAGCTGCAAACGCGGCGGCTTTGATTTCCGTGCCGCTCTTTGAAACTGCGGCGGCATCGGTTGCGCCGAGAGAAACGGTCTTGTAGGGCACATCATAACCTGCGATTTTTGCACCTTCCTTGAGAAGCTTGCAGGCTTCGGCATTATTTGTGACGGTGCCCGTCATATCCTTATTATAGATAGCAAGGAAATCAAAATCGTGAACCGTATCGATTGCAACAAAAACGGTTTCAACATCGCTGAATTCCTTACCGTGCTTTTCGCAGAAATCCTTTGCTCCGCGAAGTCCGATTTCCTCTGAACCCGTGCAGAGTGCAACAACCTCTGTATTTTCAAAGCGGATGTCGTTATCCTGAAGAAATTTGAGAATGCCGATTGATGAGAAACAGCCGGTGAGGTCGTCGTTTGCGCCTTCAACGATGCGGTTTTTATCATAGAAAAACGAAGCGGCGAGGAAAAGCACAATAAATCCGAGTGCAACATAGCTGAGGATATCCATTGCGGTTGAACCGATGAATTCGGGTTTTACAAAATTCATCACGATAGCAACGATACTGACAACGGTAACATAAAGAACGCCAAGAATTGCACCGCCGATAACGGGGATAAGAAGCTTGGGGCCGCCGTAATATGTGAAGCGCCATTCCATTGATGAGTCCGCGTGACCTGCGAAGATTATGCGGCGCTTTGTTTCGCCGCTTGCCTTGCGCACGCCGTAGGTGTTATATGAAGTCTTTTTAGGAAGGAACGGGTCAAGAGTTTCCTTATAGAAAAGGAACTCGGTTATTATAAAGAAAAAGCAAATGACTGCAAGCGCAACCGAAACAAAGAAAAGAGGTGCGATTGCAAAAAACTGACCGAGGAATAAAAGAACGGACGCAACCGTCATAAGCACAACCGAGAGAGGGATCCAGCCGAGGAATGCCTTGGGATGAACGGTGAACGAATCCGTTTTCACGTCATCGCTGCAGGTTTTAAGCTCCTCCGCCATAAACTCAATGCCTTTTTTCTCTGCCTCAGAGCCTGCAAATCGTGGGCCGATTTCTTTACAGACCTTTTTGATTGCTCTTGCGGCATAGTTGGTATACATTCTGCGCTCGGACTGATAATTTTTTACGCTTTCGCTTGCTTTCAAAGCAAACACTCCTTTCAAAATATGTGTTATCGGGCTCTGCACGCCCCGTTTATTTGCAAATTAATTATTAACAATTTCCGTCTTTGTTTGACAAGAACGGTTTTTGCAGTTAATATATAAGTCGGATAAAATCCACGGAGGATAGTATATTATGAAAAAATTATTGATACCGCTTATTGTTGCGGCTCTTGCGATTGCCGTTATCTGTATCATACTTTCAAATAAAGCGAGCGATGATGATTCCGTTTCAACAACCGCCGCTCAATCGGTCACATCTTTGTCCGGCAAAACGGAAACAGAGAAAGCAACCGAAGAATCAACGAATTTTGCCGATAAGATTGCTTCGATTTTTGAAAAAACAACGGAAGCAACAACTCTGCCCGTTGTTAAAATCGAGGATTATGAATACGCCTATGCAGGTTTTCAGCCTGCCTATGCAAACGTTGATATCGATGACTGGAAGATGATTCTTGTCAACAGAGATTACATTCTCCCCGATGACTATGAGCCTGAGCTTGCGCCGTGCATAACCGACGACTCTGACAGCGCAAAGCTTGATTACCGCGTTGCACCGCATTACAATGAAATGTATCTTGCGGCGCTTGAGGACGGCATTGAGCTCACTCCCGTTTCGGGCTACCGCTCGGTTGAACGGCAGAAAAATAACTTTGAAAGAAAAATCAATACATATATCGACGATGGCTACAGCAAAACCGAAGCCACTCAGATGGCGGCAACAATCATTCTTCCTCCCGGCACAAGCGAGCACAACGCAGGACTTGCTATGGACATATGCAGCCTTTACGAAAGCTTTGAAAACACAGAGGAATTCGAATGGCTGAGCGAAAATGCCGCAGATTACGGATTCATTCTGCGTTATCCCGAGGATAAGCAGGATATAACAAAAATTATTTATGAGCCGTGGCACTGGAGATATGTCGGCGTTGACACCGCAAAAGAAATGAAAGCAAGCGGCCTGTGCCTTGAAGAATATCTCGGGGTTGTGAATAATTAAACCTTTCGTTTATTCCCGGGTTCTCCGCCTTCGGAGATATTCTCTCTTTTAAGTACAACCATAACGGTTTTAAACATAATTTTAATATCAAGTCCTATGCTCTGTTTGTCAACGTATTCCTTGTCAAACAGGGCTTTTTCTTCGTCCGAAAGCATATCCCTGCCGTTGACCTGCGCAAGGCCCGTGATGCCCGGTCTTACGGAATAAACGTTGTATCTTTTTCTTATTCTGCGGATTTCCTTCTCTTCGGGAATGAGCGGTCGGGGGCCGACAAAGCTCATATCGCCGATGAGCACGTTGAAAAGCTGGGGAAGCTCGTCAAGGCTTGTTTTGCGCAGAAATCTGCCGCTTCTTGTTATGCATTCATCCGCTTCGGTAAGCTCGCTCGTTGCGGCAAGACGGGTATTGTTTTTCATCGTGCGGAATTTATAAATATAAAACAGCTTATTGTCTTTACCGACTCTGTACTGCTTATAAATAACGGGATTTCCCGCATCAATGGCAATGATTATGCCGATGAGCAGAAATGCCGGAGAAAGCAGTATGATGAGCAGAAGGCTCACCGTAAAATCAAATACGCGTTTCATTTTCACACCTCGTTTTGACGCCTTTCAATCACGAAACGCTGAAATGCGTTGAAAAGACTCGCTTTCAGGCATAGTTCGGATTGCTCACGTCACTCTATGAGCGTTTTGACCAGAAAACATAGTCCTCTATCAGAACCGCTCTTGCAGGTGCTCCTTCAATCCCTTCGCATCTGACGGGAGGAGCAAAAAGAAAATAGTTGCCGGGTTTTACTTCCGAAAGGTCAAGGCCTTCGAGAATTGCTACGGAATTAAGTAAAAACGCTTTGTGCGGACCGACCTGATTGCCCTTGCATCCGACGGAGTTTGAATCCGTGCCGATAAGGATGAGTCCTCTGTCTGCAAGCTCCTGAGCGGAGGAATCCATAAAGAATGCCCGTCCGCCGCCTTTAATCAGCAGTCTTTCGCACTTCTTGGGAAAGAATCTGTCAACATAATCGCCCGTAATGACTCCCTGCGGCACTTCGATAACCGTGCACGGGCCAATAAACGGCTCAAGCGGGAGCTCGTCTATTGTTTTTCCGTCGGGAACAAAATGCAGAGGCGAATCAACGTGGGTCGCCGTATGGGCGCACGCGTGGATAACCGAAAGATTGCATTCGGAATCCTCCCCGATAACGGAAATCCGGTCCGCATAAGGCTCGGGGTCTCCGGGATAAACCTCGGATGAGAAAAACTTTCTTGAAATGTCAATCAGTTTCATAGCATCACCCTTCGTTCTGCACTCTGCACTTAAATGAGAATTATTTCGCCGAATCCTTCAATGATTCCATTTTAAGATATGCGTTGATGAAACCGTCGATATCGCCGTCCATAACAGCGTTGATATTGCCGGCTTCATAGCCTGTTCTGTGGTCTTTTGCAAGAGTATAGGGCATAAAGACATAGGAACGGATCTGGCTGCCCCAGGCGATTTCTCTCTGCTCACCCTTGATATCGTCAATCTTGTCGAGATGCTCTCTCTCCTTGATTTCGATAAGCTTTGATTTGAGCATCTTCATTGCAACATCGCGGTTCTGATGCTGGCTTCTTTCAACCTGGCAAGCGCAGACAATGCCCGTGGGAATATGGGTAATACGAACGGCAGACGAGGTTTTGTTAACCTTCTGACCGCCTGCACCGCTCGAACGGTAATAGTCTATGCGAAGGTCGTCGGGGTTGATTTCAACCTCAACGGTGTCGTCAATTTCAGGCATAACTTCAAGCGATGCAAAGGAAGTATGTCTTCTGCCCGAAGCATCGAAAGGTGAAACACGGACAAGTCTGTGAACACCCATTTCGCCCTTGAGATAGCCGTAAGCATTTTCGCCTTCAAAGAGAAGAACAGCAGATTTAAGGCCTGCTTCGTCGCCGTCAAGGAAGTCAATCATACTGACCTTGAAGCCGTGCTTTTCACCCCAATGCTGATACATTCTGACAAGCATCTGGTTCCAGTCCTGAGCTTCTGTTCCGCCTGCACCCGCGTGGAATGTAAGAATAGCATTTTTTGAGTCGTATTCACCCGAAAGAAGGGTGCTGAGAGTCATCGCATCAAGCTTTTCGATAAAGCTGTCAACGGCTGTTTTGCATTCGTCAAACATATCGAGGTCTTCCTCTTCATTTGAAAGCTCGATGAGAACAAGTGCATCGTTATATTCATTTTCAAGTGCGTTATATGCGCCAACTTTATTCTTGAGCTGGCTGATTCTCTGCTGAACCTTCTGTGAATTCGCAAGGTCATTCCAGAAGCCGTCCTGAGCGGTCTGCTCTTCAAGCTCTGCGATTTCCTTTGTCATATCGTCAAGACCGAGAGCCTCGCGAAGCTGACCGAGCTTTTCTTCATATTCAAGCAGTGAAAGTCTTAATTCTTCAAACTGAACCATAAAAAATCTCCTGATACATAATTAATCAGTATGTATTATAACGGAAATTTCCGCACTTGTAAAGAATTTCCGAGTATTTTAATCCATTTGTAATTATTTTTTAAATTATCATTGCATTTTGTGACATAATTATGTAAAATGAAATGTAAATGTGTTTTAGAAGGAGAGAAAGAAACCTTGAAATATGATAACCACCCCTGCCCTTATTGCGGAAAGCCCTTGAAGGCAGAGGATGATGTTGTTGTTTGCCCCGTGTGTGCAACCCCTCAGCACAGAGAGTGTTGGATGGAAAACGGCCACTGCGCAAACGATAATCTTCACGCTTCGGGTTATGTCTGGAGTCCCGAAAGCGCAAAGAATGAACCCGTTGAAGAATCAACCGCCGCAGCGGATTCAATAATATGCCACATCTGCGGCAGCGAAAACCCCGATGATGCGCTTCATTGCGGCAACTGCGGTGCGCTTTTCGGCGAAACGGAGAAACCCGAAAACGGCAACAAAACCTGCTCTTTCTGCGGAAAAGAAAACGACAGCGATGCGCTTCACTGCAAATATTGCGGCGCACCCGTCGGCATCAACAATCCTTATGTCAACGATAACCCCTACCTTGCAGGCACGGGGATTGCTCCCGATGAGCTTCTCGGCGGATTCAAGGCGAGCGATGTTGCGATTTATACCCAGGCATCGTCAAAAAGATATCTGCCCAAGTTCAAAAAATTCGCAAAAGGCAAAAAGCTTTCTTTCAATTTTGCCGCATTTTTCTTTGCACCGTATTGGTTCTTTTATAGAAAAATGTATAAAGCGGGAATCTTCTTCATTGCCTTGTTTGTGACTTCAACGCTGATGCTCTCGGGATATTCAACAGAGCTTATGAGATACTCGGATGAATATGTCGATGTTATGTACGGCATTAATTACGAAACCGCAACAGATGAAGAGCTTGAACAGCACGCACAGGTGCTTGAAAAAGCAAGCACCGAATTCGTGGCAAAGGCAAAAAAGCCTCTGCTTATAATCACCGCTGTTGATACCGTTCTTCACCTCATCTGTGCTCTTGCTGCCGACAGACTGTATTACAGCAAACTTTTAAAAGACCTGAAGCTGATTGACGAAAGCGTCAAAGAACCTAATATGCGCAAGCTTCTGATTGCTCGCAAGGGCGGACTTGCTCCGTTTGCTTTCGCGGTAAGCCTTATGGGCTATAATCTGCTCGTTCAGCTTCTTGCTTCAGGTGCAAATATGATAATGAACAGTTTTTAATTAATATTTACGGAGGGTATATTTATGAAAGTCAGAAAAGCCATAATCCCCGCAGCGGGTCTCGGCACAAGAGTTCTCCCTGCATCAAAATCCGTTCCCAAGGAAATGCTCAACATTGTTGACAAGCCCGCAATTCAGTATATTGTTGAAGAGGCTGTTGCGGCAGGCATCGAAGATATCCTTATCATCACAAACAGAGGCAAGGGCGCAATCGAGGACCATTTTGACCATTCGTTTGAGCTTGAGGCAGGTCTTAAAGGCAACCCCTCAAAGGAAAAGCTTTACGAAGATGTAAAGGCGGTTGCAAACCTTGCAAACATCTATTTCATCCGCCAGAAAGAAACGAAGGGTCTTGCTCACGCCCTTCTCTGCGGCAAATCATTTATCGGTGATGAACCTTTTGCCGTTCTTTACGGTGATGACGTTATCATCTCCGAGGACCCCGTAACCGCACAGCTCACACGCTGCTATGAAAAATACGGCAAGGGCGTTGTAGGCGTTAATGAGGTAAGCGAAGAGCTTATCAGACTTTACTGCACGCTTGACGTTTCACCCATCGAAGGCGAAAACAGAGTTATGAACTGCCATAAGCTCATCGAAAAGCCCTCTCCCGACCAGATTCTTTCGCTCTTTGCAATTCTCGGAAGAGTTGTTCTTCCTCCCGAAACCTTTGAGCTTATCGAAAAAGGTCTTGCAAATACTCCCGAAGGCGAAGAATTCTATCTTACCGACGTGTTCACGGAGCTTGGTCAGGCAGGCAGACTTCTTGCTTATGACTTTGACGGCAAAAGATATGATATGGGCAACAAGCTCGGCATTATGAAAGCCAACTGCGAGGTTGCAATGAATCATCCCGAAATCGGCGAAGGCTTCAAAGAATACCTCAAAGAGCTTGTCAAAACATTCTGATAAACAAAAAACCTCAGTTCCGAAATGAACTGCCCCAAATTGTGCGGACAGTACAAAAACACCCCTATGGCAGAAAATATTAACTTTTAAGCGACATACTGACTTCGTTTTTCAAGCGGAGTCAGTTTTGTTTTTAGTTGAATTCTTTCGTTGTTGTAAAAATGT
>JAZSLR010000001.1:0-6424 GCA_045535475.1 Acutalibacteraceae bacterium
ATAACCTCAACGCAAAGATTGACGACTGCTTCATTCTTGATACCGTACGCCGTGTTATCGGCGAAAACGATAAGGCTGTTGCCGACTACAAGAGCGGCAAGGTCAAGGCAATGCAGTCCATCTTCGGCTGCATTATGAAGGAGCTTAAGGGCAACGGCGACCCCGCTGTTATCAGAGCACTTCTTGAAAAAGAACTCAACAATTAAAATAAAAGACCACCTCGCGAGAGGTGGTCTTTTTGAATGTTATGAAAGCTTATCAATAATTCTGTCAGCGGAATTTCCTTTTTCATCAACGGTCAGCGTTGCAACGTATTCGTTTGTTTTTGCATCGGACTCAGCCGAATAAAGGTCACTGATGCAGGAAGAGCGATAATTTGCGTAAACGCTTTCGCCCTTGTCCTTGAGGTTTTCTTTTATGACCGCAAAAATACATTCGTCATAAACAATAATCTGCACGGTGTTATCTGCCTGGGCGTAAACCTTTTCATAGAAGCCGTCGGGATATCCGTCGGAGCCTTTTTTGAGGAGAATTGAGTTTGACAGAAGATAGCCTGCGTTGTTAACGGTTTCTGCGAATTTTTCGGTGTCGGCTCCCGCGGTTTTTGCATAGCCGTCAAAAGCGGCAAGCAAATCATTTTTCTCTGCCTGGGTGAGGGGCGTTGTGCCGTCTGCGGAAGTAAAATAAACGCATACTGTGCGGAAGCTGATATAGTTGTTATAAAAATAATCGCGGATTTCATTTTCTGCGGCGGTATTGCCGGTGCCTTTATCATAGGTTTCGGTAAAAATTGCATCGCCGTATGCGTCTGATGTAAAAATTTTGGTGAGAGTCTGCTTGGAAATGCCGATTTTCTTATAGTGATTTTCAAATCTTACCCAGAAATCGTTGACGGTCTGAGAGATATCCGTTTTTTGTGCCGAAGAAAGAGCGAGACCCGCATCGCGGAATTCCGTGTTTGCGGCAAGATATTTTTTGCATTCATTGATTGTTGCCGCCTTGACGTCAGAATCAATCGGGTTTTCTGTCAGACCGTAATCGGTCGGTCGACGGATAACCTTATCGGCATAATAGGTAAAAATTTCGCTGTCAATTTCCGTGCCCGATATGGTGAGCACGGTTTTTTTCTGTGCCGTGCAGGCGCAGAATGAGAATATCATCAAAACGGCAAGCAAAGCCGCCGCAAATTTTTTCATAATTCATCATCCTTTCCCTGCGATTATATCACACATTTCGCCTTTTATCAATTAAAGGATAAAAATAGTCGCAAAAAATTTAAAAAATATCTTTATTCCTTTTAAAAAATGTAGTATAATTACAATGTATCAAAAAAATCAAGGGGTGTACGATATGGAAAAGATAAAACTTATTATTGCAAATGATGAATACAGCATCTCAACCGATAACGACCTTGACTACGTTGCTCAGCTTGGCGAAGAGCTTAATCAGAGAATCACCGCTATCCTCAACAGCAGTGCAAGAATTTCGGTTACTCAGGCTGCGATACTTACTGCTCTCGAATATGCGGATGCCGCAAAGAAGGGCGAAATCACTTCCGAAAATCTCAGAGGTCAGATTCAGGAATACCTCGAGGATGCTGCAAGAGCAAGAACAGATGCTGAAATTTCAAAGCGTGAGCTTGAAAGAGTTTCAAAAGAGCTTAATGCTCTCAAGGCTTCGAAGAAATAATGATTCCGGAAATTCTTGCTCCCACAGGCAGCTTTGAATCGCTGACTGCCGCCGTGCGCTGCGGTGCAAATGCCGTTTATCTCGGCGGAAAAGTGTTCAATGCACGCCGCAATGCTTCAAATTTTTCTGATGACGAACTCAGAAAAGCCGTTGAATACTGCCACGCAAGAAACGTTAAGGTTTATCTGACACTCAACACTCTTGTCGGCGACAGTGAGCTTGAAACCGCATACGATGCAATCAAAAGTGCGTGCGAAGCAAACGTTGATGCACTTATTTTGCAGGATACAGGACTCGCCGCCATGGTGCGACGGGTCTCTTCGTCTATGCCCCTGCACGCATCAACCCAGATGTCCGTTCAGAGCATTGAGGGAGTAAGAGCTCTTGAAAAGCTCGGATTCTCAAGAGTTGTTCTTCCGAGAGAGCTTTCCGAAAAAGAGATAAAAGCAATCTCATCCCAAACCGACACAGAGCTTGAATATTTTGTTCACGGTGCACTTTGTATGTGCGTTTCGGGTCAGTGCCTGATGAGCAGCGTTCTCGGCGGAAGAAGCGGAAACCGCGGTTTGTGCGCTCAGCCCTGCCGTTTGCCGTTCGGAGTCAATTCAAAGGGCGGCAACAATCTCAGCCTTAAAGATTTATCCCTTGTTGATGAACTTGGCAGGCTTGAAAAGGCGGGAATATGCTCGTTTAAAATAGAGGGAAGAATGAAGCGTCCCGAATATGTTGCGGCGGCTGTCACCGCTTGCAGAAACAGCCTTGTTAACACTGTTGATGAAGAAATAAACGATTCCCTCAGAGCGGTCTTTTCTCGCTCGGGATTCACAAAAGGATATTTTGAAGGCAAGCTCGGCAAGGAAATGTTCGGTATACGACGCAAAGAGGATGTCGAGGGTGCATCAGGCGTGCTTTCATCGCTTCAGCGTCTTTACGACAAAGAAACCGCACTTCTTCCTGTGGATTTTAACCTTGTTTTCAAGAACGGCGAGTCTATGAAGCTTAATGCCGTCTGCGGAGAATATTCGGCAGAGGCTGTCAGTGAAAAATCGCCCGAATCTGCTTTAAATAAACCGCTCAGCCGTGACGATTTGATTCAGCGAATCTCAAAATGCGGCGGCACTCAGTTTTATGTGAATAAAGCCGAAGTTGATTTCGAAGAAGGTCTGAACGTTTCTGCAGGCGCACTTAATGAGCTTCGCAGAAATGCACTTTCCCTGCTCGAAAACGAAATAATCAAAAGAGAAAAAATTGAAGTTTCTCCGTTTGATAATGGATATAAACCCCATAAAACGAAAACCTTCGCACTCCACGCAAGATTTTTTAAAGAGGAGCAGATTCCCGAAAATCTTGTCGGAATCTCAAGGATTATTCTCCCGATAGAGGTGAGTGCGAAAACGGTTGAATCGCTTAACGAAAAAGGCATTGAAGTTGCAATCGAAGTTCCCACACCCGTATTTTCAAATGCGGATAAATATATTGAAAAGCTCAAAGAACTTAAAAACCACGGTGCATCCCTTGCGTGGGTTTGCACTCTTGACGGAATCGGAATTGCCAAAAGGGCAGACTTTGATTTCGCAACGGGATTCGGTATGAATGTTTTCAACAGTCTTTCGCTCGGCGAAATGCAAAATATCGGCGCGGCGGATTCTCTTCTCTCGTGCGAAATCAATCTTTCAGAAGCATCAAGGCTTTCGGGAGATATTCCGAGAGGGATAATGATCTACGGCAGAATTCCTCTGATGCTTACGAGAAACTGCCCCATCAGAAATAAGCTGACCTGCGCCGAATGCGGCTCGGAAAGCAGTCTTGTTGACAGAATGGGTGTGCATTTCCCCGTCGTATGCAAAAACGGTGCGAGCTTTATTCTCAATTCTCGTCCGCTGTGGATGGCGGACAAGCAAAACGGGCTTCGAAATATCGATTACGGTCTGCTTTATTTCACGAATGAAGAAAAAAACGAGTGTGAAAGAGTAATTGAAGCCTATAATAATAATGAAAGGACCGAAGGTGAATTCACCAGAGGACTTTATTTCAAAAATGTGCTGTAAAAATCAAAAATTCTATTGCAATGCAAAATAAATTGCAGTATACTTTTTTCATAATTTTTCCAAAGAAGGTATGTAATATGATAAGAGTCGGCATTTACGGTTACGGTAATATCGGAAAGGGCATCGAGTGCGGAATCCGTCAGAATTCCGATATGACTCTTGCTGCGGTTTTTACAAGAAGAGACCCTTCGCTCGTCAAAACGGTTTTCGGAGATACTCCCGTTTACTCTGCGGCGGATGTGCTTGAATATAAAGATAAAATTGATGTTATGATTATGTGCGGCGGCAGTGCGACTGACCTTCCCGTGCAGACTCCCGCTCTTGCGGAGCATTTTAATGTTGTTGACAGCTTTGATACTCACGCAAGAATTGCGGAGCATTTTGCAAATACAGATAAAACAGCAAAGGCAGGCGGCAAAACCGCCGTTATTTCGGTCGGCTGGGACCCCGGTCTTTTCTCGCTCAACCGTCTTTATGCCGAGGCTATTCTTCCCGAAGGCAGCAACTACACCTTCTGGGGAAAGGGTATCAGCCAGGGTCATTCGGACGCAATCAGAAGAATTGACGGCGTTCTCGATGCAAGGCAGTATACCGTTCCCGTTCCCGAGGCAGTGGAATCGGTCAGAAACGGCGAAAATCCCGAGCTTACAACCCGTATGAAGCACACGAGAGAATGCTATGTTGTTGCGGCTGAAGGTGCGGACAAGGCGAGAATTGAAAATGAAATCAAGACAATGCCCAACTATTTCGCAGATTACGACACAACCGTGACCTTTATCACTCAGGACGAGCTTAACGAAAATCACGGCGGTCTGCCCCATCAGGGAATCGTTCTTCGCTCGGGATGCACGGGTGCGAACAAAGAGCATAAGCACGTTATCGAATATTCGCTCAAGCTTGATTCCAACCCCGAATTCACCTCAAGCGTTCTTCTTGCATATGCAAGAGCGGCTTACAAGCTCAACAAGTCGGGGGATGCCGGATGCAAGACCGTTCTCGATATTCCGCCCGCAATGCTTTCGCAGAAGAGCGGAATCGAACTTGCACAGTATATATAATAATGTATATAAATATTATGCAACACAACATATTGTGATACGGCGAGTCGTGTTGCATACTGTTCAAAAAAATTAAGAATTTTAACAAAAAAGTGCTTGACTGCAGAGAATGAATGTGATATTATTATTCTACCTCTGCAGGAGGGTTCTTTTTTTGTGCCCAAAAATAAATTGTTAAGCAGAGGGAGGCTGGTCTTGTTAGGGTTGCCTGATAGACCCGTATCAAGACTGAATATTCCAAAAAATGGAGGTGCCGCACATGGCTGCTACCGGTAAAAGAGTAAAAATCACACTTTCTTGCACCGAATGCAAACAGCGCAATTACAACACAATGAAAAACAAGCAGAACACACCTGACAGGCTGGAGATGAACAAGTACTGCCGTTTCTGCAGGAAGCATACTCTCCACAAAGAAACAAAGTAAGCGGGAGGATTAACCTATGGCTAAGAAGGAAGTTTCCCAAGCTGCAGAAAAGGTTGCCGCCGCTGAAAAGAAAAAAGAAAAGAAGCCTGCTAACCCCAACGGAAATATTTTCGTAAGAGCCGGCAAGGCAATCAAAAAGTTCTGCAAAGATCTCAAGGGAGAGATCAAGAAAATCGTATGGCCCGATGCTAAAACCGTTCTCAAGTCAACTCTTGTAGTTCTTGCGGTTGTTGCAGTTTGCGGAATCGCAATCGGCGTTGTTGACTGGCTCCTTTCACAGGGTCTCTCACTTCTCGAGCTCGCAGCTGCTAAGGTTGGCGGTTCTGCTGCAGATGTCGCAACGGCAAGTGATGCTCATAATCACGTTGCAGGTATGATGAGCAGCATTATCGGCTGATACGGGAGGAGTTCAAATGTCTGTTGACACAAGATGGTATGTAGTTCATACCTACTCCGGTTATGAAAAAAAGGTTGCAACCAACATCGAAAAAATGGTTGAAAACCGCAAAATGCAGGATCAGATCCTTGAGGTGAAGATCCCTACGGAGATTGTTACCGATATCGAGAAAAAGAAAGAGGTTGAGCGTCTGCTCTTCCCCGGCTATGTTCTTGTTAAGGTAGCAGTTACGCCTGACAGGGACAACCGTCCCGCAATGAGCGATGAAACTTGGCTTCTCATCCGCAACACAAGGGGCGTAACCGGCTTTGTCGGTCCCGAAAATAAGGCAATTCCCCTTACCGACGAAGAAGTTATCAGGCTCGGAGTCGAGAAGAGAGTCGTTGAAGTTTCCTATAAGGTTGGCGACAGCGTCAACATCATCGATGAAATCTTTGACGGATTCACGGGTATTGTTGAGGAATTGGACGTTGACAATAACATTGTCAAGGTTTCCGTCGCACTCTTTGGCAAACAGACAACCGTTGAGCTTGAGCTTGACCAGGTTGAGCTTGCCGAATAATCACGGTAATTTGAGGGTTAATCCCTTTCAAATTTAGCGCGTAATGCGCAGTCCGTTTTACGGGCTTCGTGGGAGGAGCAGAAAAGCTCCGCAATTTACCACATTATATGGAGGTTTATTAATTATGGCACAGAAAGTTGTCGGCTTAATTAAGTTACAGATCCCCGCAGGTAAGGCCACTCCGGCTCCCCCTGTAGGTCCTGCACTCGGTCAGCACGGTGTTAACATTATGTCCTTCACAAAGGA
>JAZSLR010000002.1:0-2759 GCA_045535475.1 Acutalibacteraceae bacterium
TGCTGACCGCCGAGCTCTTCAACAAGTCCGTCGTAACGGCCGCCGCCGCAGACCGTGCCCTGAGCGCCTATCTGAGTTGATACGAACTCGAAAACGGTGCGTGTATAATAGTCAAGTCCTCTTACGATACGGGGATTGACAACATATTCGATATTCATTTTGTCAAGATATTTCTTGACGCTCTCAAAGTGAGCCGAGCAATCATCGCAGATATAATCGAGAATTGCGGGAGCATCCTTGCCGATTGATGAGCAAACGGGGCTCTTGCAGTCGAGAATTCTCATAGGATTCTTCTCAAGTCTGCCAAGACAGGTGGGGCAAAGCTCGTCCTTCTTTGTTTCGAAGTACTCTTTGAGTGCATTGTGATAATTCTTACGGCATTCGGGGCAGCCGATTGAGTTAATCTCAAGCTGAAGACCCTCTACGCCGAGGAAAGCAAAAATTTCGTTGGCAAGTGAAATTACCTCGGCATCCGCTGCAGGTGCGCCTGCGCCGAGCATTTCAACTCCGAACTGCTGGAATTCTCTCCATCTGCCTGCCTGAGGCTTTTCATAGCGGTAGCAGTTGATAACGTAGCAAAGCTTCTGGGGAAGCGCTTCGTTGAAAAGTCCGTGCTCAAGGAATGCTCTTACCGCGCCTGCCGTACCTTCGGGACGGAGAGTGATTGAACGACCGCCTTTATCGTCGAAGGTATACATTTCCTTCTGAACAACGTCTGTCGTTTCGCCGACACCTCTCTGGAAAAGCTCGGTATGTTCAAAAACGGGAGTTCTGATTTCGCGAAAGCCGAATTTTCTTGCGATATCAAGCACGGTCTGCTCGATAAACTGATTTTTATATACTTCCTCAGGCATTATATCCTGAGTGCCCTTGATGGCTTTGGTAACAAGTGCCATTTTTTATCATCCTTACTATAAAATTACAGGGTCGTCCATTAAAGACGACCCCGGTAAAACTTGATTTTTGCCAGCCAGGTACGTCTTTACTTCTTCGAAGGATTGACGATTTCGCGCCAATCAAGATCGCCTCTGGCAAGTGAATGTATAAGTGCCTCAGCCGTTGCAATATTGGTTGCAACAGGGACATTGTGAACGTCGCAGAGCCTGAGAAGAGTTGCTTCGTTGGGCTCGTGAGGCTTGGCTGTCAGGGGGTCTCTGAAAAGAAGCAGAAGGTCGATTTCGTTGCAGGCGATTCTCGATGCAATCTGCTGGTCGCCGCCCTGAGTGCCGCTCAGGAATCTTGTGATATCAAGTCCGGTTGCCTCTGCAACCATTTTACCCGTTGTTCCGGTTGCATAAATATCATGTCTGCTGAGCACTCCGCAGTAAGCAATGCAAAACTGAATCATGAGTTCCTTTTTTGCGTCATGTGCGATTAAAGCAATATTCATCGTTACGCCTCCTTCTGTTATTTTGAAAACTATCTCATTTTAACGACTATGAAACTATAATATCAAATCAAAAACAATCTGACAAGTACCTGACAGAAAAATTTTTGACTTTTTGTCGCTTTTTTTACAAACAAGATGAATTTTTATGCTTGATTATATTCAAAAAATGAAATTTTATTCATCGGAAGCTGTATTTTCTTCCGCTCCGCCCTCATCTTCGGGAATTTCATCAAGGACTTCACCCTCTTCGCGGGGAACGGCAACGGCAGTTATCAGTCTTTCGCCCTCGGTTACCTTCATAACACGCACGCCCTTTGAGGGTCTTGCGCAAAGTCTGATAGCCTCCATGGGAATTCTGATAATAATACCGTCTGACGAGATGAGCATAAGGTCATCCTCGGGGTTGACAACCTCAATTGCCGCAACGTCGCCGTATTTTGCAACATGATAGTTTGTGAGACCCGAACCGCCTCTGTTCTGAAGTCGGTAATCGGTGATTTCGCTCAGTCTGCCGTAGCCTGTTTCGCTGACGGTGAGAACCTTCTTGCCTTCGGTCAGGATGTCCATACCGACTACGCAGTCGCCCTCTTTGAGCTTGAGAGCACGCACACCTCTTGCGGTTCGTCCGATAACTCTTGCATCGTCTTCACGGAAGGCAATCGACATGCCCTTCTTTGTTGCGATGATGAGGTTTTCGCCGCCTTCGGTAAGCTTGACCCATACAAGCTCGTCATCATCGTCAAGATTTATTGCGATAACACCGTTTTTGCGGACGTTCTTATATGCATCAAGCTCGGTACGCTTGATGATGCCGTTTCTCGTAAGCATGCAGAGATAATAATTATCCTCGCCGAATTCGGGAACTCTTATCATTGCCGAAACTCTTTCGCCCTCTTCAACGGGAAGAAGGTTGACTATGTTCATGCCCTTGCTCTGACGCGAGCCCTCGGGGATTTCATAGCCCTTGAGACGGTAGGTTTTGCCCTTGGTTGTGAAGAACATGATATAGTCGTGGGTCGAGCAGGTGAACATGGTCTTGACAACGTCTTCATCACGTCTTGTCAGACCCTTCACGCCTCTGCCGCCTCTGTTCTGCTGCTTATATTCATCCATGGGAATACGCTTGATATAGCCCATGTTGGTGAGTGTATAAACGCAGGTTTCCTCGGGAATAAGGTCCTCAATATCAACCTCGCCCGAAACATTGACGATTTCGGTTCTTCTCTCATCCGCAAACTTGTCACGGATAGCCATAGCCTCTGTCTTGACGATGTCGAGAACTCTCGACTCATTTGCAAGGATATCAATGAAATCGGCAATCTTCTCTTTAAGTTCGTCAAGCTCATTGGTAATCTTGAGAATTTCAAGG
>JAZSLR010000050.1:0-4557 GCA_045535475.1 Acutalibacteraceae bacterium
GCATCTTTTTCAGTTCTTTGTTAAGTTCAGAGCTGCACGCCTGCGGCTCAATGTTGCCGTAGTAGAATTCTTCGATGAAGCCCGACATTTTGATAACCTCCGTATCAGTTGTAAATCAATTCTGCGTTGACTATTTCTTCGGCTCGGTTGCGGATGTTATTCATTTTGGCAACCCAAAGCATCTGATTTTCTTCCTTCAGCGTTTCAGTTACACCTTCAGCCTTTGCCATTTGCTTGGTGAGTCTGTCGAGCATTTCGGTTGCCTGCTCGTTAATTTCGGCAAGGTGGCTGTTGAGTTTACAGCTGAGAACGAGCTGATTGAAAAGAAATTTCTTATGCTCTTTGAGGTAGGCGAGACGCTTTCTGCCCCATATTCCTATCGGCTTGTTTTCTGTTTCGGGGAGCTTCAGGTCGGGGATATAATAATCACCGACGAGTGTGTAGCTGATACCTGTTGCTTCGTTGACAATGTGCTTTTTCATTTTTTGTTACCTCCTGTGTATTCCGTTTTGTTTTGCATTTTCGCTTGATTTTGTTCTCCGTTCATCGGAGTAGGGTGCGGTGAGCCTGAACCCGAATCTGCCTTTTTCAATTTCAAATCTCAAGCCGCCCTGACCGTCATCATCAAACTGACGGCAATTCCCGGGATATTTCTTTGAGTATGCAGTCAGTCGATTTTTGAGGTCGGTGTTGTGTGTATAAATCTCTACAACCGGACTTTCTTCGTTAAAATATACCTCTGTGTGCTTCTGTCTTTTCTTCAATCCTGTCCTCATTAAATTCCTCCTTTCTTGGGAAAATAGTATGATTTTTATATATTTATTTCGGCTCTAAAGCTGTAAAAGTGAGGTGTTTATCCGATAGCAACAGCCCGAACGATGCAGAGTTTATTTGAACTGCTGCTATTCGGAATTTTGCAAATTTTACAGCTCTTGCAGTTATCTTTCTCGAGAGTTGTCACGGGTTTTGTGACGGGTATGCGGAACGCTTTTCTCGGGCTGTAATATTTTTCTGATAAATTCTCTGACAATCTCCGGTGAGCGTTTTAATGCCGCAATGAATTCTTTTGTCTGCTCATAAAGAGCTTCGTAGCGACTGCGCCAGATGTCGCTGCCTCTTCTTGCGGTTGCAAGGTCATCCTTCAAACGGGAAATCTCACTTTCTTGAATTATGCTTTTCTTTGCTTGCTCTTTCAGATAAGTACATTCATCTTTTGTCATTTCAACCTTGCCGAAAAAGGTTGTTTTGCCGATGTCTTCTATCTCGTGAAAACTCCGTTTCATCGTTTTGCGGACTTTGGTTTTTTCTTCGAGGGACTCCAGATTTGATTTGCTTTTCTTAATCTGATTTTGTAATTTTTCAAGACGCTCCGTTTCTTTTTTTACCTTGAACTGCGTGACAGTGAGATGTTCTTCCGAGCTTCCACGCTCGCCACGCTGCACATCATCGTAGCCTGCTTTTCGCATAAATTCATAGAAATCATCCTGCAGAACGCTGTAAGATTTTTTGAGAACGGGCTTGCCGTTTTTCTGTAAAATCGGGTCGCCGTTTTCATCAACGGCAGGTTTTGAAATCCATTTTTTACTGCTGCTTACCTGCATAATTCTTTCCTTGACCGTGCCTCGTAAGCTTTCTTCCTTGCACCGTTTTGACCAGAGAATTTCTTTTTCGACAACGGGAATATACACGACGTGCAGATGATAATGGTAAACATCTTCTCCTAGCGCTTCGGACATTGCTTTGTTTCTTTCATCGGCGTGCATGACTGCGGAGAGAATATACTGTTCACCGCCTACGATTTTTATTGCCGCTTTGTAAGCATCTTCATAGAATTTTTTTGCGAACTCGTAACCGCCGTGATTGTAAAAGTAAGCGGAGTGGACATCGAAAATCAGTTCGCCGTATTTGTTTGCATCGGGCTTCAGACCTCTTGTAGAAATGATTTTTTCTTCGAGCATTTTATTGAAAATGTTTTCGTAAGTGTCGTTCGGTTTTTTGAAGTGAACATTGAACGGAGTCATTTCCGTGACGATATCGGAATTCACATAAGACTCTTTTTCACGTTCGTTGTGCCGCTGAACATTTGCTATTTTTCCGTCTGCAAGATTTACATTTCGGGCGGTGACTCGGTCAACGCCGTCATTTCTTGCCATATAAAATTTTACTCCTTTCATAGTTTTGTATATACACTGCGAGCTACAGGGGATACACTTCTGCGGAAGTGTAATAACCCACTATAACACTTTCATCCGTACCGTCTGCAAAGTGCCGTGGGCTGTCTGCGGACAGAGGGTTGGTGTGCGGCTCTTGCGAGAGCCTTGACGAATTTACCGCATAAAAATTTTCTGTAAATCCGTGAGCCGATGAAACTTTCTGACCAGTATTTTTCATCAGCTCTGTGACGGTTATGACAGTTATGACGGTTAATTTAGTACCGCACAAAAAACTGTCATAACCGTCATTACCGTCATCCGTCAGAAGAAATCAAACTCAAATTGATGATTCTTCTGTCCGGCTTTCGGTGGTATTCGTATCGGATTCCGTAATCGTTTTCGAGTGTTCCTGCACCGATGTTCAGCTTCTTTGTCAGAGCATTCGGTGCGATATCAAGCTTTAAAATTTCTACAAGCTCCGATGCGTTACCGTTCCATTTCGGGTTGTCGGTTGTGATAAATTCTGCGATTTTCAGAACAATCGGGTCGGGCGGTGATTTCCACAATTCGGTTTCTGCGTGGTCCAAATCCCAAAGAAGTTTTTCCTGATTTCGGATGAGGTATAGCCTCTGGTCGCACTGGTCTCTGCCGACGATGTCAAGCGTTGCCGAGCTGTCGGTGCGCCGTTCTTTTTGAAGGACGAACGCACCGTCGGCACATCCGAGAATACCCGTTGTTCCCGAAATCATATCGAACTTATCCGATGCTTGCTGCTTCCTTGTGTGATGAACAATCAGCAGACAGATTTCTTTTTGGTCTGCGAATTTTTTGAGATTTCCGACACATTCGTAATCGTTTGCGTAGCTGTAACTGTCGCCGTTGCCTTGCCTGATTTTTTGAAGAGTGTCGATGATAATCAGCCGAGTGTCCGGATGAAGATTTATAAATTCTTCGAGCTGGTCTTCGAGTCCTTCGCCGAGTTTTTTCGCCGTGATTGCGAAATATAAATTTGCTGTTCCGTCAACTCCGAACATTCTGTTCATTCGTTTCTGCAGTCTGCGGTGGTCATCTTCAAGAGCGAGATAGATAACTGTGCTTTGCTTCACTTCGTAGTCCCACAGTCTTTGTCCCGTTGCGATGTGATAGGCAAGCTGTGCAACGAGAAATGATTTGCCGACCTTCGGCGCACCTGCGAGTATATATGTTCCGGGGTAAATCAGATTTTCAACTATTGCGGGCTTGCTTCGGTAAACCGATTCAAACAGTTCATCAAGATTTACTGTCGGCAGAAAGTTTTTGCTCGACTCCTGATTGAGTTTATGACCCAATAAAATTAATCGGTCTTTTCTGTCTTTGGTCTTGATTTCTTCGGGTTCAGGTGTTATACTGTTAATAATATTTGTGGTTGGCTGTTCACCGTCTGCGCCAACAGACGGAGTCTGAACAGTCATTTTTTTATTTGTGGAGGACATCTTGTTCCCCCTTAATTCCGCCGAGGATATCGCACATCATCTTTAAAACTTCGAGCAGGTCTTTGTCAATCTGCCGACCTGCTTCAATGCGTTTCAGCTCTTGATACACCTTTGCGAAATCTTCTTTGAGTGCTTTATAAACTCTCGGACTCGGCATGACCTCAACATCGTGATTCGTCAGTTTTCTCGTTATATATTCCTGCTTTGATAGTCCCGAGAGTCTGACAAACTCATCGATTGTCTTTCCTTCCTCGGGCGATACTCTGAACGAAACTGTTTTGTTTCTCCATCGGTTGCGGTTGTCTAAATTTTTCTCTGACATTTAAACATCGTTCCTTTCAAAATTTAATTTCCTTGCCATTTCCTGTTGAGCAGAGGGGAAGAGGTGAGCGTATCTGTATGTTATTTCGATGCTTTCGTGACCCACTCGGTCAGCGATTGCAAGAGCCGAGAATCCCATATCAATCAGCAGAGAGATGTGACTGTGCCGCAAATCGTGGATTCTTATCCGCTGTATTCCGACCGCCCGTGAGCCTCGTTCAATTTCGTTGCTCAGATACTTTTTTGATATTTTGAATATCCGTTCCGTGTTTTCGAGTCCGTAAATCATCTTCAGGTATTCCTGCATTTCTTCGCAGAGGAAACTCGGCATTGTGATTGTTCGATTACTCATTTTTGTTTTGGGAGAGGTGATGATGTCCTTGCCTTTTATCCTTTGATATGATTTGTTGATTCGTACGGTTCCTTTGACAAAGTCAAAATCTTCGGCTGTCAGGGCAAGCAGCTCGCCGACACGGATACCGCACCAGTAAAGCATTTCAAAAGCGTAGAACGAAACGGGTTTGTCCATTATTTCGTAAGAGAACAGTTTGTACTCATCTTTTGTCCAGAACTTCATCTCTTTTGTTTCTTCCTTGCCCATATTTCCCGTT
>JAZSLR010000130.1:0-19016 GCA_045535475.1 Acutalibacteraceae bacterium
TGCCCGTAGGCGTGCTCAACGCATCGCTTGGCGGCTCTGCAATTGCAAGCTGGCTTTCAAGAGATGCCATTGACAGCGACAGCAAGGTCAAAAATTATCTTGATTCCATCGATAAATACATAGAAAAATCGGATTGGAAAAAGGTAAATCCCAGCATTTACCGGGATATGACCGCCAACTATAATCACAAGATTCATCCGCTCAGAAATTTCAGGCCCTCGGGTATGATCTGGTATCAGGGCGAAACCGATCTGATGCTCGAATACAGCGAGGAAGCCTATGCTGATTTCTATGATCTGATGCAGCGTTCCTATTCGGAGCTTTTCGGCTATAAAAATGAGCGTATGCCCTTTATCTGCACGCAGATTGCATCCTATCTTTACTCTGACGACGGATTGATCATGCTGGATTGGAATATCAATTACTGTGATATTCAGGCGGCACAGCCCGAGTCGAGAGCAACCGTAACGATTTATGATGTACCTCTCACATTCCTGCCCGATGCGGGCTCAATCCACCCCGAATGCAAACAGGAAATAGGCGAGAGAATGGCGTTTGCCGCAAAGGGTCTTGTTTACGGCGGTGATAATGATTACACAGCCGCAACCGTTGAAAAAACCGAAATCTGTGACGGTGCAGTTTATGTTACATTCAGAAATGAAGGTGACGAGCTTGCCTGCGGCGGCGATGAGCTTTACGGCTTTGCGGTTTGCGGTGCAGACGGTGTTTATGTTCAGGCGAATGCCGAAATCGTTTCGGCTGATACGGTAAAGGTGTGGAGCAATGACGTGACCTCACCCGCATCCGCAAGCTATGCATACTGCGTGAGCAATATGCGCTCCAATCTCTACGCAACGGCAGACGGCAAACTTGCTTTGCCCGTAAGCCAGTTTGTAACGGACAAATCCGTGGGCACTCATTATTGGTTTGACAGACCGTGGACGGACTGCAACGATGAGCTTACCTGGCACGTTATGAACGAAATGGAGGCCAACAGGGATTATTCTTCCTGGTCGGCAGAGGGTGCGCAAATCACCTTTACAAACGGTGTTATGAACTTAAATGGCGGCACGGAATTCACCTTGAGCCCCGCACTCAATTATAAATCGGGCGAAAAATTTGACGACACAGACAATGATTATTCCGATTACGGTAAGATGAGCTTTTTAGTGCGTAACAACGGCGGTGCAGACGTTGAACTGAGCGAAATCAGAATCTCAAAAAATTCACTTGTATGGTATTCGCCTGCGGTTAACGGCACAAAGGGTGTTGAGGCAACAATTCTTGCCGACGGCCAGTGGCACCTTATAACCGTTGACCTTAACAGACTTTATCTTTTCGGCAATGAGGGCGGAGCAGGCAGACCTTGCGGCAAGCTCAACAAGGTTGAGGAAATCCGTTTTGCTTTTGCAAGCGAAAACGATGCCGATATCAGCATTGATAATATACGTTTTGCGCCCGATACTTCGGACGGTAAGATGCAGTTTGACCCCGATATTAATACCGCAGATACAATAATCGAAAAAATCTTTGCCATATTCATAAAAACTATCGGCGCAATCATATCACTTTTCAGATAAAAACAACGGCTGCTTCACACACGAAGCAGCCGCTTTTCATATGTGCTTTTCAATAAACGCAGAAATTATGTTTATCAATGAATTAACTGTGTGTCGGATTCAATCACAAAATCCTCTGCGATTCCTCTACTCCTGACCATATCTTTGAGTATAAATTCCGCCATACTCTTTTGAAACAAAATCTTCGTATGCAGTTGCAATTTTTTGTATGCGTTTGTAAATTGCACTCGGTGTTTTGTATCCGAAAAATTTTGCGATCTGTTCGAGTGTGCATCCGTCCATACGCATCTGCAGAATCTGTCTGTCCTTTTCTGTGAGCTTTGCGGTGAATGCATCAACTCTGAGCCTTGAAAGAATTTTTGTTTCAAAATCTTCACGGGGTGATGGCGATTTCATTGTGACTTTAGAGGAAAACGGAAAAAGCACATTTACCAATACTTCTAAAAATTAACAGCGGTAGAAGTCGGAAAACTTTTTGATAGATTATATACTGTTGACTCAGCAAGAAAATCAACAGGTCTCGGTCTTGCTATTGTAAAAACTCTTGTTGAGCAGATGAACAGAAAAATCGAAGCAAATATTAAAGACGAAAAACTGAATATTGTAATTGAGTTCCCTGAACAAGTAATCGGCAGAAACTAAAAAATGGCAGGCAACATTTTGGTGTGAAATGTTGTTTGCTGACTTTTTATCTTGTTTTGAACATTACAATACGTTGTTTTTGGAAAAAGTGAATCAAAAATATAAGAGTGTGAAAAGTAGATAAATTGAGGCTCTGAAATCGTTGATACACAAGGGATTTGAAGTGCGGTAATCGAGGGGTGCGTATAGTTTGACCTGTTACCCTACTTTTGCGTATAATGCCTATTACGGGCGAAATTTTAAGTTACAGAAAATCAGACTTTTGCAACTGTTTAGGATTATTTGACAAATAAATTGAAATGGTTTAAAATATAGATGAGGATTTTTGTAATTGATTCATAGAAATTTCTCCTTTTTCTATGAAAGGAGCGCAGAATCCAATTTGATGTCAGAAAAATCAAACAGTGGCATGGAAATTCCCGATTATGCAATTGAAAGAATTGCCCGATGTTTACTTCCGATAATGCAGGAGTATTTTGAAAGCGAGGAAGGGCAGAGGGAACTTCAGGAACAGGCTGCTGAAAAGAATGAGTAAGACAGCTGCAGGCGAGACGGAAGTCCCGCCTGCTTTTTTGTTACAACCTCAAAAACTGATATCTCTGATAAAAACAAAAAATCCGAACCCATTGCCGATTGGCATTAAGTTCGGATTTCTCCAATGTGGTGGACATTAACGGACTCGAACCGCTGACCCTTCGCACGTCAAGCGAATGCTCTACCAGCTGAGCTAAATGTCCGGATCATCTGTACCGTCTTTTACGGTGCAGATGATATTATATATTAACGGTTGTCGTTTTGTCAAGGGCTTTTTGAAAATTATATGATAATTCCTTGAAAAGGCTTGAATAACAAGCGGAAGGTGTAGTATAATCAATAAAAAGCGACAAAAAGAGATGATTTTATGAAAATAATCGATTTACTTAAAAAAGATACGCTTTCGCTTTCATTTGAGGTGTTTCCGCCCAAGACAGAGGCGAGCTTTGAGAGCGTGAAGAGCGCGACCGAGGAGATTGCAAAGCTCAAGCCCCCCTTTATGAGTGTTACATACGGCGCAGGCGGCGGCACAAGCAAATATACTCTCGATATTGCAAAGAATATCAAGGAGCGCTACGGCGTTGCGAGCCTTGCCCACCTGACCTGCGTTTCATCAACGAAAGAAACCGTTGCGGAAAAAATCAAAGATATAAAAGCGGCGGGTATTGAAAATATTATGGCGCTCAGGGGCGATATTCCTGCAGGGCTTGAAAACGCGGACAGGAGCGGATGGGCATACCGCCACGCTATTGACCTTGTGCGTGAACTCAAGGAGGCAAATGCGGATTTCTGCATAGGCGGTGCGTGTTATCCCGAGGTTCATCCCGAAAGTGCAAACCGTAACGAAGATATAAAATATCTTAAAGAGAAGGTTGATGCGGGATGCGAATTCCTCACAACACAGATGTTTTTCGATAACAATCTGCTTTTCAGTTTCCTTTATAAAATACGCGAGGCGGGCATTACAGTGCCGGTGATTCCGGGTGTTATGCCCATCACAAACGCCAATCAGATTGAGCGTGCAATCAAGCTTTCGGGTTCGTTTATGCCAAGAAGATTTGTGAATCTTGTTGATAAATTCGGCTCGGATCCCGATGCAATGAAGCAGGCGGGCATTGCATATGCAACCGATCAGATTATCGATCTCTATGCAAACGGAATCACCAATGTTCACGTCTATTCAATGAACAAACCCGATGTTGCACAGAAGATTCAGAATAATCTTTCTGATATATTGGGAAAATGATTCGGAGGGTGGTCTTATGAGTATATTTATTACAAGAGCAGTTTCGGTTATTACCGCTTTTTTTGTATGGCTTGGTGTGATTTTTGTTCCGTCGGATGTTAAGGGTGATTTTTCAACCGAAAGCCCCGAAACGGTAAAAACGGTATTTGATGAGGGTGAATTCGTTATGGGTGATTTTGATATTATCGTTGCACCAAACGGCGATGATTCGGGTGCGGGAACTCTTGAGAATCCGTTGAAAACTCCCGAAGCTGCAAAGGAAAAAGCGAAAAGTATTGATGCTGATAAACCGATAACGGTGTGGTTCAGAGAGGGAACATATTCTCTTGAAAACCCTCTTGAATTTACTGCAGGGGACAAAAGTAATGTTGTTTACCGCTCTTATCCCGATGAAAAGGTTGTTTTTTCGGGCGCAAAAGAAATTGGCGGCAACTGGCAGGAAACACAGATTAACGGTGTTGCGGCGTTTGTTACCGATTTGCCCGTTGAGAATGAGGATGATTATTTCCGCTCTCTTTTCAAGGAAGATAAAAGACTTCCGCGCTCCAATTATCCGAAACAAGGCGTGTTCAAGGTCAAGGACCCAAAAACCGATGAGGGTGTTCCTTCGGTATGGTCACCCGACTTCTTCACGCATTCGGCTGTGTTTTATGCATATACGCAGGATGTTCTCGACTTTGCAAACGCAAACGATGTTGACATAAGAATGATGCATTTCTGGTGCGATGAGCTTATGCCGATTCATTCCGTTGATACAGAAACGGGAAGAATCGAAACTCAGAAGCCTTCGTCAATGACAGTCAGAGTTGACGATAACTATGTTTTTGAAAATGTCAAAGAAGCACTTTCGCTCCCCGGCGAGTGGTATCTTGACCGCACGGAAGGAAAACTCTGGTATATTCCCGAAGATGGCGATACCGTTGAAAACACTGTGCTTTATGCAGGCATAAACGAGCAGCTTATAACTGTGAACGGTACAGAAAACATCACATTCCAAGGCATAAATTTCGAAAACACGGATTGGGATCATATTAGCGGCACGACATATGCAGGCGAATTCAATGAATCCCATCCTCTTTATAAAAATCTGAAGTATGATTGCGTACATCCGCAGGCAGCGTTTGAGATTCCCGCTGCGATTTATATTGAAGGTTCATCGGGCATCAACTTTACCGACTGCCGTTTTGAAAACATCTCCTATACGGCGGTTAAATATGGCAAAGCATCGAAGAACAGCAATATCACAAGCTGTCTGTTCAATGAAATCGGTGCAAATGCAATCTTCATTAACGGAGATTTTGTTGTTCCCGCAACAACTCAGAACATTAATGTTACCGACTGCCACATCAGCAGATACGGCAGAATTTTCAATAACGCAATCGGCATTCTCCTTACCCACGCAATCGACTGTAACCTCACAAACAACGAAATTCACGACGGTTGGTATACGGGTATCTCCGTAGGCTGGAACTGGGGATATAGCGACAACCCCACCAACAACATCAACATCAGCAACAACCTCATTTACAACATCGGCAACGGCTGGCTTTCCGATATGGGCGGTATATACACTCTCGGAATTCAGCCCGATACGGTTATTTCGGGCAATGTTATTTATAATGTCGGATGCTACGGCGGAGAATACGGCTACGGCGGCTGGGGTATCTATCTTGATGAGGGCTCGAGCGGTATTCTTGTTGAAAAGAATCTTGTTTATGACTGCTCCTCCCAGACCTTCCATCAGCATTACGGTAAAGATAATGTTGTCAGAAACAATATATTTGCCTTCGGCGGCGAGGGTGCATTCTTAATAACTAAAAACGAGGAGCACAATTCGCTTACGCTTACCAATAATATTCTGGTTGTTGAGGACGCACAGATTTATGCATTCAATACTAAAAGCGACTGGTTTGTTGATGACAGCAATCTTTATTGGGACTATAAAAACGGCGGCAATATTTATTCAGGTTATTCGATGAGTCTTTTTGAAAGAAAGAATCTGGTAATGATGACCGCACAAGGCTATTACAACAATGCCGTTTATGCCGACCCCTTATTCAAGAATCCCTCAGGCAGAGACTTCACTCTTGCCGTTAACAGCCCTGCACTCGGCACGGGATTTGAGCCGTGGATTTACGATGCGGGAACGGTTACTGAATTCAAATAAAAAATGCTTGCAGCTCATCAATCGGGCTGCAAGCATTTTTAGTTGGTCAATTAAAATCTGCCGCGGTCATCACCTCCCATTTCTCTGAGGTTTTTTATTCTGTTTCAATGTCGGTTAAAAGTCTGAATATTTGTCGTTTTTTGTTTAATGCAGATAATATATTGAAAAAATTGCAGAATAGTGTTAAAATTAGCGTGTTCCGAATTTTACACTCGAAAGGGGAACGTAAAATGGATATTTTTTCGGTAATTACTCTTGTTGGAGGACTTGCGTTTTTTCTTTACGGAATGAGCGTTATGTCCGACGGACTTGAAAAATCATCGGGAGGAAAGCTCAACACCCACCTCGGCAAGGTGACAAAAAACAAGTTTATCGCTATGCTTTTCGGTGCGGGAATGACCATTGCCGTTCAGTCATCATCGGCTGTTACGGTTATGCTTGTCGGTCTTGTTAACTCGGGTATACTCGAATTCGGTCAGACCATCGGTGTGCTTATGGGATCAAACATCGGTACAACCCTCACCGCGTGGATTCTCAGCCTTGCAGGCATCGACAGCGACGTTGTATGGATTAATCTTCTTAAGCCTGCAAACTTTTCTCCGATTTTTGCACTTGTCGGTATAATCCTTATTATGGTCGGCAAAAAGCAGAAGCAGAAGAGTGCGGGTAACGTTCTCATCGGCTTTGCGGTGCTTATGTTCGGTATGAATCTTATGTCGGGTGCAATGAAGCCTCTCGGCGAGATGCCCGAATTTGCAAGCATTCTTACATATTTCAAGAATCCGCTTCTTTCGGTGCTTGTCGGTGCGGTGTTTACGGGCATTATCCAGAGCTCCGCGGCTTCTGTTGCGATTCTCCAGGCACTTTCGCTTACGGGCGGAATTACATACGGAATAGCTCTTCCTATCATTATGGGTCAGAATATCGGTACCTGCGTGACGGCGGTTATTTCAAGTATCGGTGTCAGCCGTAACGCAAAGAAGGTTTCGGTTGTCCACCTTTCTTTCAATATTATCGGAACTCTTATTTGCCTTATTCCGTTCTATTTCGGCAATATGCTTTTTAAATGGGCTTTTGTTGATGAAAACATAACTCCGTTTATGGTTGCGATAGTTCATACCGTTTTTAACGTTGTCACAACCTTTATCCTTCTTCCGTTTTCAAAGCAGCTTGAAAAGCTTGCAAATAAAATCATTTCCGACAAAGAAACAAAGAAGGCTTATCCCGAACCCGTTCTTCTTGATGAAAGACTTCTTACGGTTCCGAGCGTTGCGGTTGAAAAATCGTTTGTAACCGTTTCGGAAATGTGTGAGATTTCAAAGGATGCGTTTGTTAAAGCGATTGCCCTTCTCAACGAATACGACGAAGAGGCTGCCGAAGAAATTATGCAGATGGAGTCTCATATAGACAAGCTCGAAGATATTCTCGGCACATATATGATGAAGCTCTCCAATATCGGTGTTTCGGATGAAGATTCAAAGAATATCGCAAAAATCCTTCACACAATTGACGATTTCGAGCGTATCGGCGACCACGCCGTTAACCTTAAGGACGTTGCACTCGAGCTTTACGAGAAAAAGATTGTATTCTCAAGCGAAGCAACCCGTGAAATCGCAAAAATCACCGAAGCAATCACGGAAATTCTTGATATAACGGCAAGAGCATTCGTGACAAACGATGTTACCCTTGCAAAATCGGTTGAGCCTCTTGAGCAGGTCATCGACGATCTTATTCTCAAGGTCAAGAGAAACCACATTGCAAGACTCAGAGGCGGTAACTGCACTATCGAACTCGGATTTGTGCTCAGCGACCTTCTCACAAACTATGAAAGAGTTTCCGACCACTGCTCAAACATCGCTGTTGCCGTTATCGAATCGGCACACGGCACGTTTGAAATTCACGAATATCTTGAGTCCGTCAAAGAAAACGGTGACAAGGAATTTGACAGTCAGTATAAAGAATTCGGCAAGCGTTTTTCAATCTGATAAAAGGGGATTGTCATTATGGCAAAATCGGCAAATCAGAAGCTCAAGCTTCTGTATCTTCTCAGATTTCTTATGCAGTATTCCGATGAGGAGCATCCGCTGAGTATGGCTCAGCTTATTGCAGAGCTTGCATCAAACGGCATTTCTGCCGAGAGAAAGAGCGTTTATGCAGACCTTGAATCGCTCAGATTATTCGGCATTGATATAATACAGACCAAGGGTAAAAACGGCGGATACTATGTCGGCGAGCGTGATTTTGAACTGCCAGAGCTTAAACTGCTTGTTGACAGCGTGCAGTCCTCAAAATTCATAACGCAGGAAAAAACCTATAAGCTGATTAAAAAAATCGAGAATCTTGCAGGTGTTTATGACGGTCAGCTTCTGCAAAGGCAGGTTTATGTTACAAACCGTGTAAAAAGTATGAACGAAAGCATTTATTATGCGGTTGATGCTGTTTCCGATGCGATAAACCAAAACAGAAAAATCCGTTACCGCTATTTTGAATATACCGTTGAAAAAGAACGCAGATTCAGGCATAACGGCGCGTTTTATGAGGTCAGTCCGTTTGCACTTATATGGGATGACGAAAACTACTATATGCTTGCGTGGGATTCCGAGGCGGAGAAGATGAAGCATTACAGAGTTGACAAAATGTCCGATGTATCTCTGACGGATGCAGTGCGTGAAGGAACGGAGGCTTTTGAGAAAACCGATATGTCATCTTATACAAAATCGGTTTTCGGAATGTTCGGAGGCGAAGAGCAGAAGGTGAAAATCCGCTTTTCGAATCATCTTGTCGGCGCAGTGCTTGACCGTTTCGGCAGGAACACCATAATCATTAAGGATGACGATGAGCATTTTACTGCCACGGTCAATGCCGTTGTGAGCGGTCATTTCCTTGCGTGGGTATTCGCTTTCGGCGATGAAGCGGAAATCATCTCGCCCGAAAGCGTCCGGGAAGATATGAAGGCACACACAGATGCGGTGTTAAAGAAATATAATTAACAAGAAAACCGAACCCGAATCATAGGGTTCGGTTTTTATGTTTCACAGAAAATTAATTCTTTTTTAATTTTTGAACGGTTGTTTTTTTATAGAATAGGTGGTATAATTCAAATTGGTATAATCTGTTATAATAAATAGGGGGATTACAGATGAAAAAATGCATAATTATCGGCGGCGGTCCCGCAGGACTTACCGCAGGATACGAGCTTCTTAAAAAGTCGGAGGACTATGAAGTTATAATCCTTGAACAGAGTGAGGTGCTCGGTGGCATTTCAAGAACGGTAAAGCACAACGGCCACCGTATGGATATCGGCGGACACCGCTTTTTTTCAAAGGATAAGAATGTAAATGATTTCTGGGCAGAGCTTATGCCTATGCAGGGTGCGCCTTCAATTGACGATAAGATTCTCGGCAGGGAAAAGGAACTTACCAAGGGCGGTCCCGACCCCGAAACCGAGGATAAGGTTATGCTTCTTCGCCGCAGAATATCAAGAATTTATTATCTTAACAAATTCTTTGATTACCCCATTTCAATGAAGCCCCAGACCTTCATCAATATGGGCTTTGTCAGAACGGTCAAGGCGGGTTGCAGCTATCTTAAGTCCACCGTTTCAAAGAAAGAAGAGGATTCGCTCGAGAATTTCTATATCAACCGTTTCGGCAAGGTGCTCTATTCGATGTTTTTCGAAGGCTACACAGAAAAGCTCTGGGGCAGACATCCGAGTGAGATTTCAGCCGACTGGGGTGCACAGCGAGTCAAGGGACTTTCAATCCTTGCAGTTATCAAGGATATGCTTTCAAAGCTTGTTCCAAATAAAAACAGAAAGGTTGAAACATCTCTTATCGAAGAATTTCGCTATCCAAAATTCGGCCCCGGTCAGCTCTGGGAAACCGTTGGCGATGAATTTGAAAAGCTCGGCGGCAAAATTCTCTATAACCACAAAGTTACCGATATTGATATTTCCGACGGCAGAATAAACAGCGTGAAATGCGAAAACGGCGAAACTCTCGAGGGCGATATTTTTATTTCGTCAATGCCTGTCAAAGACCTTGTTGCGGGTATGGGAAGCAGCGTTCCCGACGCACCCGCAGAAATTGCTGCAGGCTTGCCTTACAGAGATTTTGTGACTGTTGGCCTGCTTCTCGATAAGCTCAATCTTAAGAACGAAACCGGCATCAAAACTCTCGGCAACATTGTACCCGATTGCTGGATTTACGTTCAGGATGTCGGCGTAAAGCTCGGCAGAATCCAGATTTTCAACAACTGGTCGCCTTACCTTGTCAAAGACCCTCAGAATACTGTTTGGGTAGGCCTTGAATACTTTTGCGACGAGGGCGATGATTTCTGGAATATGGACGAAAAGAGCTGTGTTGAGCTTGCGGTCAAGGAGCTTAAGTCGATGGGTGTTATTACTCCCGATGCAAGGGTACTTGACAGCCACCGCGAAAAGGTGCAGAAGGCATATCCCGCATATTTTGACACCTACGGCAGAATTGACGAGCTTGTCGGTTATCTTGACACATTTGAAAACCTTTACTGTGTCGGCCGTAACGGTCAGCACAGATATAATAATATGGATCACTCAATGGTAACTTCGTTTGAAACCGTTTCAAATATCATCAGCGGTAAAAAGACCAAAGAGAATATCTGGAACGTCAACACCGAAGCCGAATATCACGAGGAAAGCTCTGATGAAGAAAATAAAACAAACTAAAGGAATATTGCCGCTTGTATTATTACTTGCGGCAGTATTTGTAATTGAAGCATTTCTTTCTAATTTTTCGTTTTTTGCCTATGTTGCGGGCAACAATGCAAGAGAGGATTTTACACCCGATATTGATAACGTTGTCATCTATGACGGCAACAGAACAGTCAGCCTTGATGTTCCGTCTTTTTCGCTCAATTCCGTGAGCTATGACCTGCGGATTAACGGCATCGATGACGAGGATGTAACGGTAAAAGTCCGCTACGGTATCAGCGACGGCAACAGCGTGGCTCCGTTTGTTGTCCGTTTCGAAACGGAATCAGTCAGCGTTGAACCGAAGAGGGTGACTGCGTTTCTGCGTTCGCAGGGCAATGCGGAAAAGCTTGAAATAACTTTTGACGGAAATAAGGAATTTGTTGTTTCCGACATAAAAATCAATCCGACTTATACTTTCGGCTTCAACAGTCTGCGTTTCTGTGCGCTGTTTGTTTTTGCTTCTCTGATTTATGTGCTGAAAGTAAACGGCAATTCCAGAAAGCTCAGGGACAAAATGACTTTTGATGCGGCAACAACAGTTTCGGTTTTTGTGTGTGCGCTTTCGGCGTTTGCTATGTGGATTCTCAATGCATCGGGTGAGGACGGCAACTGCATTTTCTATCCGATTGAAGGCTATCTTGAGAATCAGTCGCCTTATATTCAGCAGTTCGATGCGTTTATGAAGGGTCAGCTTCATTTCGATATCAAGCCGACCGAAGAGCTTCTCGCTCTTGAAAATCCCTATAATCCCGATATGCGTTCGGGAGTTTATTATCTCTACGACAGAGCATTTTTTGACGAAAAATATTATTCCTATTTCGGTATCGCGCCGATTATCCTTATTTATTTTCCGTTTTATCTTATAACGGGTGTACTGCCTGTTGACAGTACCGTAAGCGGAATTTTTTCACTCATTGCCGCGGTGTTTATTCCTTCGGCAGTTATCGAATGGGCAAAGTTCAGAAAAAGTAATATCCGTCCCTGGTTTGCGGCTGTATGTGGAGTCGGTGCATTCTTTGCAAGCTCGGTTCTTCTGATTCAAAGGGGTAACACGCCCTTCTATTATATCGCAAGCATAGCGGGTATGGCACTTGTTTCCGCGTTTGCATATTGGATGCTTAAAGCAGTCGGTGCGGACAAAAAGATAAAAAGAGCCGCGTTTTTCTTCCTTGCAGGCACAAGCTTTGCGTTCGCGTTTCTTTCAAGGCTGAATTCGGTTATCGTTCCCGCAATTATGGTTGCGGTGTTTGTTGTTCTTTACTCGGTAAAAAGAATAAAAGAAAAGAATATTGCAACGCTTTTCGCCGAAATGGCGGTGCTTGCCCTTCCTGTTGCGGCGGCGGTAGGATTCTCGCTGTGGTATAACAATGCAAGATTCGGAAGTCCTCTGCAGTTCGGCGCTGATTATCAGCTCACAATTGCCGATGCTTCGCTTTATGAACTTGGTGCTGACGGAATTATTCCATCAATCGTTCATTATTTCCTTCAGCCTCTCGGCCTTACGGAAGAATTCCCATTCATCGGCTTTGATTATCTTGCTCTTTCTGATTACGGAAGATATGTTTATGTTGATGTTAATTACGGAATTTTTGCGCTTCCGTTCAACCTTTTGATTTTGCTGAGCGTATTTATCCTAAAGAGCAAAAATGCTTCCAAGGAATCAAAAATCCTGCTTTCGTCGGGCATAGCTGCAATGTTTATAACGGCGTTTGCAAACTTCTGCCTCGGCGGTGTTATTTTCAGATACACTTCGGATATTTCGCTTGCGTCTGCGCTTCTGTCAGCGGCTGTGATTCTTGAAATCTGTACGCATATTCAGAAAAACGGCAGCGCAGAAATATCACGAGCCGTTAAAATCGGAGTTCTTTCGGTTACGGCGGTTACGGTTTGCATATCGCTAGCGTCTTGCGTTCAGATTAACGGAAATATCAGGGCATACAGCCCCGATATCTATGAAGGACTGAAAAATTTCTTTATTCCTTGGAGTTGACACTATGTTTGTTGATGTAAAAAAATTAAAGGACAGGCTGATTTTGATTTCAGCTGCCCTTTTTGCCGCGTTTTCGCTGGCAACGGTTATTTATTATATTCTTTATCCGTCTGCGGCATTTCTGCACGCAGACTGTACCGACACTATTCTCTGGGCAAAGGCGAGCTATGACGGAAAAGCTCTCTTTAATGAGGATTTCGGGTATGCTGCGATGCTCCCGTTCGGCGGCACTGCAATTATGATTCCGCTTGTTGCCGCTTTCGGAGTGTCAATGACGGCTCACCGCATGGGTATGGTGATTTTTACCGTGCTGTTCTTTGCGTCCGTATTATGGCTTTGCAGAAGCCTTAAGTTCAGCGGCGCGCTGTCATTTATGTCGGTCGGAACACTTGCACTTGTGCTTTGTTCATCCGAAAAGCTCAGAGAAATTTTCTATGACCACGTTATTTATTACAGCATCGGTGTTCTTATCATCTGCGTTCTGCTGTCACTTTTTATTAAGTTCAAGGGAATATTCAGTCAGGATGCTTCGGTTTCAAAGCTTATTCTTGTGACTTTCGGAATAGTTGTTTTTTCTGTTTGTTCTGCACTTGACGGCACACAGATTGTTGCAACGGGTATCTTCCCCGTGCTTTTTGCGGCGGTTGCCGAAATAATGCTTAACAAGGATAAAAAGCTTTTTGAAAAGGATAACCGTATTTCGATTTATTTCTGCATTATATGCGGATTCTCGATGCTTATAGGTCTGTGGCTTCTTTCGGTGCTCAGCAACGGCATAACCGCAGGCTACGCAGGAGCATATACCAACTATTCAAATATGAATGAGTGGCTTACCAATCTCGGCAAATTTCCCGAGCAGTGGTTCAGACTTTTCGGAGTGGACGCCTATTACGGTATGTCAATCTTTTCACCAGAATCCATAGTCAACATTATCCGTATCGGCACGGCGGCTGTTGTTGCAATTGCTCCTCTTGTTGCTCTGTTTTTCTATAATAAATTTGATTTCGGAACAAAGCTTCTCGTTCTTGCGCATTTCGGAATGAGTGCGGTAATTATGTTCGGCTACGTTTTCGGAATTCTTGCTGCCGCAAACTGGAGGCTCAGCCCTATGGTATGCACGGGTGTTCTTGTTTGTTTTGCGCTGTTCAGAGCGGCAAAAGGCTACGTTGTGCCGACGAGAATTATGGCTGCAGTCCTCTGTGTTCTCGTTGCTGTGAGCGGAGTGAATTTTGTTTCCATTGCAAAAATGGAGAAAAACGGAATTGAGAATAATGAAAAACACCGTCTTGTTGAGGTGCTCAGGGAAAACGGACTTACTCACGGTTACGCAACCTTCTGGAATTCGCAGGTTATAACTCTTCTTTCGGATTCCGAGGTTTCTGCCGCAAACGTTGATATTAACGAAAACGGAATTGCTCCCTGCTACTATCAGACGGATAAAAACCAGTTCCTCCCGCAGGACGGCGTTGATGAGTATTTCGTTCTTATGTCGGATTATGAAATGTCGGTGCTTCAGCAGACTGCCGACTGGGCATATTTTGAACTTCTCAACCCCGAAAAAATTGAAATTGACGGCTACAAAATATTCGTTTTCAATTCATTGCATTTCTTGAATTGACGGCAAACCAATAAATATTGCTGATTGGCGGCGGCGCAATGCTTGCCGCCTTTTCTGCGCCTTCTTTCAGCTTTTCAAGAAGGGGCAGGGGGTTCACGGGGTCGGAATAGTATTTTTCATCCGTACTGCTGAGCACAAGAACGGCATTCTCCTGCCCAAGTGTTATTTTTTTAGCGTTTTCGTCCGCAACAAATATTGCGGCAACCGCAGAAGTGATGCAAAGGCATACTGCGGCTGTTATGATATATGCTCTGAATATTTTCATTTCAATCACCTTTTTGATAGTCATCCATCAGTGATGCAAGTGCGGCGGCAAGCATTCTGCCCGAATAGCAGGCTTCCTCAAGCGTGTTTGCCTCACTTCCCATTTCGATAAGAAGGCTGAACCGTGTCATATCCATATTATATTTGCGTTGTGAAAAAAGAACGGGCCGCATAAGTCCGGGAAACATCGTTTCACACTTTTTCTGAAGCTGAAGGGCAAAACGCAGATTGTATTCCCAATCGGGGAAATCCTCGACCTTGCCTTCTTCGGCACCCGTTATTATCATCAGCTGAGCCGCTTTTTTGCCTCCGATTTTGTTGACGGGTTTTATTTTTTCTCCGTTATTCTGCGTGATTGAATCCCGATGGATATCGAGCACAATCTGAATTTCGGGATGCTCCGCAAGATGCTTTTCAACCGTTTTGCGGGAGTTCGGATAGGAGTCGGAGTAGCTTTTGTCGTGAATGGTTTTGTCGTGAATAACAGTATACCCCAGTTCTTCAAGATAATTCGCAATTTCCGTGCCGACACGGACTATATTTCTGTTTTCATCGTTGCTTCGGGCGGTGTAATTCTGTGCGTACCAGTCCCGTTCAATCATTTCGTACCCCTCGGAAGTATGACTGTGAAAAATAAGCACGGCAGGCTTGGATTTGTCAACGGAAAGCTCAAGAGGTTCCGAAAGCACTTTCTCGATATTAAGAGTTTTTGTTGATGTAGTGTTTTTTACTTTAACGTTTTCAAAAATATGTGTTGCACCCGATTTTTCATATGTAACCGATTTGATGCCGCCGTCTTTTTTGTCATCCTTGAAAAGCTCTGTATATTTTTTGATAAGAGCCGTAATATCATCGGGAGTGCGGGTTATATCGCGTGTTTTGACGGCCGGAACGGTTTCTGTAACGGATGTTGTTTGCGTAATCGGTACTACGGCAGTAACCGAATGTTCGGCTTCCGGTTCAGCTTCGGCAACGGTATTGTCCGAATAAAACATAACAGATGCCACGGCAAGGGCGATGTTATCCGAAAATCCGCCGAAGCAAACAGCTGCCGCCAAAGCGACAGAAAAGATGAATGTATAAAATTCGTAGTGCCTGTCTTTTTTTGGAGTGTGATTCATTTTCGATTCTCCTTTCAAAAGATTATATGCACAAGAACTGATTTTAATGGTTACAATTTGTAACATCCGCAGATGCATTTGTAACAGTTTTGTTTTGATATTGTAAATAAAAAGCGGTTACTTTTTTGACAGTTCCGATATATAATTAAATTAAAGATTAAGAATTTCGGCTTTGGAACGCAAGCAGATTGAGTGCCCTGCAAGCGTTATCCCATTCCATCCTTTTAATAAACATCAATTTCAGTCAAAAAGGAGCTTTCTGTTTAAAGAAAGCTCCTTTTGGCTGTCTATATGCTGATTGTGAAAATCTCTTTTCCGCCTTGTATGGTAACATTGATTTTATCGGCGAGGCGGATTTTTGCCTCTGCACCGTCGGGCACGGTTACTTCAACCGTGAATCCGTTTTCGGTTTTTCTCCAGGAGCAGGCGGCTTTTCCCAAGGGTGTTTTTACCGAAGCATTTACGAATTCGAGTCCGCAGTCAAGCATCGGTGCAACGGTGAAGTTTTTCCATCCGTTTTTAATATCTCTGATACCTGCGAGATGAGTGAAAAATGCCTCATCGTAGGTTGCGAGGAAATAGTGGTTTTTTGAGCGAGTGGTTTTCTCCCAGCTTTCCCAGGCAGAATCGGCTCCGTTTTCAAGCCAATATCCCCAGCCCGGGTAGGTTTTCTGCATAAGCACTTTCATTGCTATGTCGGTGTATCCGCTGTCAAAAAGAACGGGAAGGACAAATCTTGTGCCCGTGCATCCCGTATCGAGATGACAGTCACGGCTGATGAAATCCTCGGCAAGATTTTTGATTACCTTTTCGCGGTATTCATCGGGCACCATTCCGAAAAAAAGCGGCAGGAGGTTTGAGGTCTGTCTGTATTTTGTTCTGTTGCCGATTTCGCGCCAGAAGTTTGTGTCGTATATTCCTTGCTCGGGTTTGTAGAATTTTTCATTGAATGCTTTGTAAATCTTATCTGCTGCCGCTTCGTATACAGCAATATCTTCGCTTATATTGAGCTTTTCGCAGATGCGCACCATCGATTTGAGCATTGCGTAGATGAATGCCGTGCAACAGATTGCGGCACCCTCCGACGGGTCGGTGAATACTTCTTCCAGACCTGACGGTGCAACCCAGTCTGAAAGACCTCTTGTGCCCCAGACCCAGCCAAGCTCTTTTAACTGTTCAATATCTTTCTCGGCAAAAAGCTTAAGGTTGGGATAAAGTTTTTTAACATAATCGTTTCTGCCGCAGTAATCCAGAAGTGCCTCCGCACCGAACACATAAATCGTGTTCCATACGGGCGAATTGTCGATGCGTAAATTCACCGACGGAACAAGTACGGGTACCTGACCGTATTCAACGAAGCAGTCATCCATAATGTCAACGAAATTCGCCATATACTTGCTCATATCGAAGTTATACATCATTATCGGCAGAGCACAGTTTGCATCGCCCAACCATCCGTTCTTTTCCCATACGGGAGTATCGGTCGGTTTACCCTGGAAGTTGTTCAGAAGCGTACTGACCATAATTTTATGCATTCGGTTGAGCATTTCGTCAGAGCATTCAAATTCGCCGATGATTTCAACGTCGTTTGAGGTTTTATATATTGTTATGTCGTCAGCTTCAAGCTTATCAAGATTTTCAATTTCTATGTATTTGAAGCCTTTGTAACTGAATTTCGGCTCGAATTCAAACGGTTCACCGTTGCTGATGAAGCAGTCGTGCTGAATATAGCCGTGAGGCCACCAGTTTCCGTCGCGCCCTTCGCCCTTTCCGATTTTCGGAACGTGACCCTCGGCAGTCAGGCTTTCGCCGTAGGTGATACGCACTTCGGTATCTTTGGGGGCATCAATCCTGATTTTTGCCCAGCCTGCCGTCATTTCAGGCGCGGTGACAATATAGCTTCCGCTTTTGTGACGGGTGATTTTATCCGCCTTGAATTCGGCAATTCTCCTTATCGGAGGCATATCCTGGAATTTAAGCTCGCCCGGTGGCGGACTTACCTCAACGGCATTTTTCCATTTGAAGTTTGTGCGTCTTGCGTCGTATGTTTCACCGAGATAGATACTGTTTGCAACCGTCGGGCCGTCAAGGGTGACAAGCCAGGTTTCATCGGTTTCTATTCTTTCGCTTGTTCCGTCGACATATTCGATATCAATCTGTGCAATCAGCTTGGGTGCAGAGCGCCAGGGCGCAACCTGCCAGTTCCAGATAGTTGTTTCTTCGTTGAAAAAGCTGTGACCAAGTTCAACCGTTATGATATTTTCGTTACCCAACATCTCAGTGATGTCAAAAATGCGGTAAAGCACGGTTTTGCTGTACTGTGTGTGTGCGGGGTTAAGGATGCTGTCATCGGGCAGACTGCCGTTAATTTTAAGTTCAAACAGACCGAGACCGCATATGCCGATTTCAGCTTTTAAAAATTCTTTTTTAATTTTGAACTCTTTTTTTAAAATCGGAGCAAAACGGTCCTCGACCGCCATTTCCGCTCCGATCCATTTTGCGCTCCAGTTGTACATAAAAGCACCTCAGACATTTAATACATTGTTTTTGAAAGATAAAAGCAAACCCACAGAGCAATAACAAATGCCGATTCCGCGGGAATTGCAAGCTTTGTGTATGGACATTTCCAGCCTTTGTCAACGCAAAGGAAGATTGTTCTCGTAACAAGAACGGTTGTTGCGAAAAACAGACCGCCGACAAGAGAATAGACGGGTGTTTCAAGGGCAATAGTAAGATAAAGAAGGAATGCGCCGAGCGCAAATGAAATACCGCCGTAGTAAACTCTGATTTCGGTTTTGCCTGCATTGTCAACGGGTTTAACTGAAAAGCTCTCCGCATTTTTTATCGGGTTTGTGATAAAAACAATCGCCATACCGAAGAAATAAAGCACAAGACCGATAACTGCTATCCCTGCGGGAAGGTTTGAAAAGAAAATCTCTTTCATAGTAAAAGTCCTTTCAATTTTTTCTTAATTTTAATACAAAAAACGTCGATTTACAATAGAAAAAATCCTCTCAAAAAAATAAAAATTTTTTGAAAAAAGTGTTGACTTTTCCGTACAAATGTGTATAATATATATCCGTAGCCCAGTTGCGAGTTACATTGGGGAATAGTGTAACGGT
>JAZSLR010000108.1:0-27901 GCA_045535475.1 Acutalibacteraceae bacterium
GAGAATAAGGCAGAGCCTTGGCATCTTTTTTGCCGATTACGGGAGTTACTCTGAACATACCGTAGTCTGTAACGCCTGTACCTGAAAGGCGTGAATGACTGAAGCCGAGAATATGACGCTGGTCATAATAATAGCCTGAGCGATTAAGGTTGATAAGAGTTGCACCGCCGATAAAGGAGGTGTCGGGACCAAGTCGGATAAATCCGAAAGGCGTGCTTGCCGCGGGACTGAGCATAGCGCATGCCCAAGGAATTCCGCCTGTGCCGATAAAGGGATCAACATACTGTGTGTACTCCCCTGTTTCGGGCTCGGGCATATCAACGGGCTTTAATATAATTCCGTTGAAAAGACCTGCAAAAGCCGTTTCAATAACAACAATTACGGAAACAATAATTCTTAAAATTGCCATAACGCAACCACCTTATTATTTTTCTTATTTCAACTATACCCTATTAAAGCGTAAAAGTCAAACAAAAAAAGCCGCAAACCGATAACTTGGAATGCGACTTTTTTTGTGGTGTTTTATTTTAAAATTACATATCCGCAGATGGGAAGACTTGCTTTTTCGCATGCACCGCCGGAAGGCCATCAGCCTTCATCATAGATCCGGCAGTTCATACCCATACATATACAGGAGCATAGGAAACATCAGGAAAGATGAAACTGTTTATTTCGAAATCATGATTGTTTTTCATTATTCAACCGTCCTTGCAACTTCAGACATTTGCATTGTATTTATCCTGCTTTTTCAAACGATTTATAAAGCATTTCAAAGTGATAACCATTATCACATAAAGTACGGCAAGCACAACAGGATACACCTCTATACCACACAGTTTGCTTATGAGACTGACCATAGGAGGTGCCAGCATAACGCCAATGTAAGCAAATGCTATCTGTGAGCCCATAATTGATTGTGATACTTCTTTGCCGAAGTTGTGCGGTGTCAGGTGTATCATATTCGGGTAGATAGAGCCATTACCCAGACCTATAAAGAATAATCCGACCACAGCAGCTGCACCGGGCAAAGGGAGAAGCATAATTGCAATGGCAGGAGCGAGAACAGCAGTACCTATACCGATGCGTTTCCATGTGCTGATTTTATCAGAAAGCAAACCGGAAACAAAACGTCCGATAGACATTCCGGCATAATATATGGTCAAAGCAAGCGCACCGTGTTTCATCTCAAATCCTTTTTCTGTTACAAGATATGTACTTCCCCATACTCCGCAGGCATATTCAATTGCGTTTGTCGCAAGCATAATAATCCATACCTGCCGTACTTCCGATTTTTTTGCCATCTGCAAAAGAGTAAGGTTTACACTGCTTTCATCTTCTGTTTGTTGGGCCGAGGTTGTTTTTTTCCACAAGGGAACAGATACAATCAGCAACAGAGTAATAGCTGATTGAACGTAAAAAGCATATCGATAACCGCTACGCCAGCCTGCATCGCTTAATGCCTGTGACATAATGTAAGGGCTGAGGGTTACTCCCACACCGTAAAAACAATGCAGGAAATTCATATGACTTGCTTTAAAGTTAAGCGCAACATAATTATTTAGTCCCGAATCAATCGCGCCTGCACCGAGTCCGAGAAGAACCGCTAACGGTATCATAAACCAAAAAGACGGAGCGAAAGAGAACCCGAGCAAAGCCGCCGCAGTGACGGCTGTACTGAAAGCGGTAACTTTAGCTGTTCCGAATTTGTTGAGAATTCGTGCGCTGAACATACTTGATAACACGGTGCAGCCGGAAATCAGAAGGGTGAGAATGCTCACCGCTTCAACGGGAATATTCAGTTCCGTATGGATAGCAGGCCAGGCGGAGCCGATGAGAGAATCGGGAACTCCGAGACCTATAAATGCAATATATATTACAATCAACAAAAAAACCATAAAACCTCCGAACATTTTCGCTCTGTTGTGTTTTGAAAAAAGAATATTTTTATTCGGATGCGGCAACGGCAATAAACCTCTCGTTATCGGTATTAACGGCGCAATAGTAGTGATAATTAACGCCGTTATGTCTGAGAAACCACGTTTTATGTGCGTGAATATTTTCCCACGGTTCCGTAGGCTCAATAAGCGGTTTTCCGTTCCATATTTTCCAATTTACCAAATCACGGGAGCAGGCAAATGTGTTGTAAGCGCCCTTTCCTTTGGTGTAATGAAAAAAGAACATAACATATATGTCATCAATACATATAACCTGCGGGTCACCGCTGATAAACGTATCGGGGTCAATCCGTTTCATATCGAGAACGGGAGCATCGCCGTATCGCTCCCATTGTTCCGCATCGTTTGAAACTGCAAGAAAAATCCGTTCCGTGCCGTCTTGCGACTTGCCGTTATAAATGTTTACATACGGATATCCCGTAACCCCGAGAACATCCTCAAACAAACAGCTTTTATAAAGTGTTTTCGTTTCTCCCTCACGGGCATCATTATCATCGGGCTTCAAAATCGGATGCTCAAAACGAATGAAAGAATCGGGAACAGTCGGGTTACAAGATTTCGCAAGCCCCATATATAATGGGTCAGGCTCATATCCGTCGCTGTTACCTGCAAGATAAGAGATATAATAATTTTTATTGATTTCCGTTAATTCATTTGAACCGTCAAAACAGATATCTTTAAAAGCCGCATAGCCTGCACATTGTTTACTGTCCCAATGATTAAGATTGTTGCGGCGAAAAACAGGAGCGAGGTATTTCCAGTTGATAAGGTCGGTTGAGCAAGCGAGATGTGTTTCATAACCCGAAACGGAACAGTCTTTTGAAACGGCAATGAAATACATATAGAAAACATTATCTTTTCGGAACACGGTCGGAGAATCGGTGTAATCATCCCGTTTTATTACGGCACCGCGCTTTATCGGTGTTTTTATTTTGTTGTAAATTTCAGCCATTTCATTATCGCTTATTTCAGCAAATTCACTTTTCCTGAACGGTATCATAGCAAAACCTCACAACTGATTTGATATACAGTAATTTAAAATCAGATTTTCAGATTTTATTATAATGTCAGATTGTATTTTTTGCAACACTTGAATTACCGATGAATCTGATATATAATTTCATTGTAAAAAATCCACCGACCAAAGCTATCTATGAGGTGATTTACTTTGAACTATATTGCAGACCACGACTTTCATATTCATTCAACGGTTTCGCTTTGCTGCCGTGACGAAAAACAAACTCCCGAAGCGATACTTAACTATGCCAAAGAAAACGGATTCAAAAAAATATGCCTTACCAATCATTTCTGGGATGAAAAGGTGAAAAGCGAAGCAGAGTGGATTGATGAGCATAATTTTTCTCACGTTTCTTCCGTTTTGCCGTTGCCGAAAGATGATAATGTTGAATTTCTTTTCGGCTGTGAAACGGATATGGATTTCAATAACATTCTCGGCGTAAGCGAAGAAAGATTTAATGTGTTTGATTTTATAATCGTTTCAACAACCCATCTGCATCTTGACGGCAATACGGTAAGAACAAAAATCACTACGCCCGAAGAAGCGGCATATCATTGGATTGATAAAATTGAAAACCTGCTTGCCAAAGATTTGCCTTTCGGCAAAATCGGAATCGCACACCTCACCTCGGGTCACATATTCAAAAACAGAACGGATGAAGCGTTATCTTTGATTACGGACAATACTTTATATTCTATATTCAGTGAATGCTCGCGAAAAGGTGCGGGAATCGAGCTGAATATAAAAACTATAGATATGACCGAAGAACAAAAGGATGTTTTTCTCCGTCCGTATTTTATTGCAAAGGAATGCGGATGCAAATTTTATCTCGGAAGCGATTCCCATAAAACAAGTGCATTGGCTTGTGCAAAAGAAAATTTTGAAGATGTTATCAAGAAGCTCGATTTGAAGGAAAGCGATAAATTTCACCCTCATATTAATGATAATAAGAGAACAGCGCCGTAACCTCGCTTTCCATTGTTGCGGGGGCGTTATAGAGCATTGTTATCAGATATGATTTGATGCTTCTGATTTTGTTTGTGTTGTTTTCAAGACCCGATAAAACATAGCATATATGCTCGGAATCAAGCCTGCAGAATCTGGAAATGACGATTCCTCTTGGCATATCGTCCCTGCCTATTCTGACGGTCGGGCTTGTTCCGTTGAGAACGTCGGAGATTATCATAACAATTTCATCGAGCAGGTTTTTGTTGGACTCGCAAACAAGGCAATCATATTCTATCTGCTCTCTTATCTCCTCCTCCGTTCTTCCGAATCCGACGAAAGATTGATTATTATTACTCAGTTCATTATTACTCTTATTATTATAACTATCGGCTGATTCCGAGACTTTGCAAGGTTCGGTTTTGCGACTTTGCAAAGTTTTGTTTTCAGACTTTGCAAAGTCTTGTTTCAAGCCGTTTAAAAACAGCGGTGTGATATGTATTCTTGACGGTTTACAGCCGTTTTTTCTTTTTCGGGATATCATTCCGTTGCTTTCAAGCTCACGGAATAGCCTCAGCGCTCTTGCTTTTCCGCATCCGAGCTTTTCGCAGATTTCTTCAACCATATAAATAACATATATCCCGCCGTTTTCATCGGTGAATCTTTCGGAATTGATTGTTGACAGACCGTGACGGTCAAGAATCATCGCAAGAAGCGTTCTTGCTTCGATTGAAATATGCGAAAAATCAGGGCTGTCAATCAATGCCCTCGAATATCGGATAAACGGATAATCAAAAATTTTTTCATCGGATTTTATTTTTCTTTCATTCTGGTGATTCAACAGCTGTTTCCTCTCTTTATATTATTAAGGAGCGTCTTTTTTTCTGAAAACTCCCCTCACCCATAGTTCTAACAGCCGTTTTTTTTAACCTTTTTTGGTTTCGATTTTTTGAAAAAAAGCTTCATTTCTGATGTTTTTTCAAAAATTTTCCCGGAAAAATACAGGCAAAAAAACTCCCTCGGCGGAACGGTTTCCGCTGAAGGAGTTTAATGCTTTTTGATTTAAATATCGGCATTATTAAATGCCCGACAATTCAAATAATTCGGTATGGTGTTTTTGCGCAGTAAACAATATTGTGTCCGTTTCATATTCGTTTGAACCGTCGCACAGAAGCCTTTTGATTCTGTATTTTTTCGGCAGATGCACCGTAACATCTCCGTCATTAACGGTGTGGATTCCGAGAATGCCGTTTGAGCAGTAAACAACACATCCGTCCGTATTGCAGCAATGAACGCCTGATGAAACGAGGAATGAACGCAGTTCATCCGTTGTGTAAGAAAATTTATCGGTATCTGGCGAAATATACGGTGTGTTCAGATTTTTGCAAAGCTCAACCGCGGATTTTCCGCAGTCCGAGGGCAAGGGTGCGGAGAAAATTGCAGCCTTATATTTATGAAGAACCTTTTCGGCATCTTCAATCATATAAACATCAAACGGTATGCCCGTGTTACCCATTGCAACACGCATAATATTGACCGAGTTGCAGAAGGAATTGTATCTTCCGTAGTTAAAATATGCTTTTTCATCGATGAAAAATGCGGTTTCGGCTCTCGGTAAGCCTTTTTTGCAAAGGCGATGCGAATTTTCATAAATAACGTGCATCTGACCGATTTCATTCATAATTTCCTCACTGTGATACCATCCGCCCCACATATCAAACCACCATATACCCGACCCTTTTGAAAGCTGATGAGCGAAGGCTTTGCGGATTGCGGAAAAGGACAGCTCCTGCGTTTCGGGCCCGCTCCATACGGTCTTGTTGCCGTTTTCGTCAACGGTCGGATAAATATCATCGGGATATTCATCGGGTCTTGATGCCTGCATTCTTTTGGTCAGATGCGTTCTGATATCGCATTCAATAAAGCAGAGCTTGCCATGAAGCTTAACGGAATCAACGGGAATCATATCGCCCCAGTCAATCCCGAGGCTTCTGTTGCCGTCGTAACAGCAGGGAGAAGAAAAGAAATCGATATAAGGTGAATTTATGATGCTGCCGAGCCCGTGCAGACCGAGAAGCGGGTCGTTGACAAAAGCGCTGTAACCGTAGAAAACTCCGATAATCTGCTCGTTATTGATATGCTCTTTGAGAGTCCTTGCGAAAAATTCAACGGTTTTTGCGACTGATTCGTTGCAGAATTCAAAGTATTTTTGAATTTCATCCGTGAAAGCACCGCCTGTGAGTTCGGATTTATCGGGAGCTTTTATGTTATCAATCCCGTATTTTTCCTTTGCCCACTCACGGAATTTTTTCATACCCAGATCCGAAAACGAGCCTGAAAGGTCGTGGTGCATCCATTCCTGCGTTGTTCCGCCGCAAAGCTGATAGCCCGCGATTCTCTCCGCATAATCAGCTGAACGGATATGAGAAACAAGCTTTTTCAGAAGCTCCGCTCCGTCACGCATAAACGCATCCGAATAAAGCGATTCTCTTGCGCTGCCGTTTTTTGTGATGACGGTTTCATAAGGATTTTCACGAATCCATTTTCTCGGCATTGCAATGTTTATTCTCGGAAAAATCAATGCATCGGGGCATTCCGAAACGATGCGTCTGACAAACCCGTCAAATTCGGAATAATCGGGTATATCGGATTCGAAAACACCCGTTCTGAACGGAGTGAATCCCGTGACGTTGTTTATCGGCAAATCGGTAAAGGACACGTTAACGAAAAATATTTTATATCCTTTTCTGATGAAATCGCTCCACTCGCCGCACTCGTTAAAATAAGTTGTGTATGCAAGAGGCGGATGAAGCTCGCCGTTAATGTCAATCATCGGATTGCCGTTCACAAATTTAATTTTACTTTTCTGCATTAACAACACCTGCAATTTTTATTTTGTTGCCGTCAAGCATTATTCTCGGAAAAATCTTATATTTCAATTATAAATTTATTTAGAAAAAATGCAACACTTGAAAAAATTTATGTAATAACTTATAATTCAATCATAAATGAGGTGATATCAATGCTTTTTGAAAAATCGGAAATTTCGGGAATAACCCTGCAAAACAGAATTATCCGCAGCGCCACTCACGACGGTCTTGCGGATGTCAACGGTGCTCCGTCCAATGAATTGATAAAAAAATACGAACATCTTGCAAAAAACGAAACAGGATGCATTATCACGGGTTATGCCGCCGTCAGCAGAAACGGCGTTTCACCCTACCCGAGGATGATGAAGATATATGATGATTCCGTAATTGAAAAATACAAGGAAATGACGGATGCTATCCACCGTTACGCTGCACCTGTTATTCTTCAGATTGCTCATTGCGGCAGACAAACTTCATCCAAAGCAATCGGACTTCAGAAGGTTGCGCCCTCAAACGTTCTTCACGCATTTTATCCCGACAAAGCCAAGGAGCTGACGGATGATGAAATTCACGGAATTATCAATGATTTTGTCAATGCGGCTGTAAGGGCGGAGAAAGCGGGATTCGACGGCGTTCAGCTTCACGGCGGTCACGGATATCTTCTTCACGATTTTCTTTCGCCTTACGGCAACAGAAGAAAGGATTCCTGGGGCGGCACGCTCGAAAACAGATGCAGAATCGTTGAGCTGATTATCAAAGGAATAAAAGAAAAAACAAAGCTTCCCGTATGGATTAAGCTGAGTGCGGAGGACAACAGAAAGAACGGAATGAACATCGAATCATCTGTTGAAATCTGCAAAAGGCTCGAAAAAGCGGGCTGCGATTGCATTGAAGTTTCGTGCGGTACCGTTCAGGACGGAATGAACACGATGCGAAGCAAGCTGATGCCGATGGATGCGGTTTTCAAGTACAGAGAGCCTTGCGCATCGTTTCCGAAGCTGCTCAACAAAATTGCTCTGCCCGCCGCAAATCTCATAAATCCCCTGATTAAACAGCCGTCCCCTCTTGAAAATTTCAACATTGAGAATGCGGAAATAATCAAAAAGAATGTCAGCATACCGATAATCGCAGTCGGCGGCATTCATAAGCTTGACGATATGGAAAGTATCGTTAACAGCGGAAAGGCCGATTACATTTCGATGTGCAGACCTTTCATCTGCGAGCCTGACCTAGCAAAGAAGCTGAAAAACGGTCAGAAAGAAGCGAAGTGCATAATGTGCAACTATTGCGGACTTGTAATTGAAAAAGAGCCGACAAGATGCCTTTACGGAAGAATAAAGTAATGAGTTCAGAGTGCAGAACGCAGGGTCTGCGACGTTGATTATATTCGTTTCACTTAAAAATAAGCGGTTTGCAAAGGTTAACCCTCTGCAAACCGCTTTCATTTATTTATCCGGTTCCATTCCCGAGCTTGCACCCGTGACGATTGCAACTTTATTCATCAATTGCATCCTCCGAATATTTTACATTTGAGAGCGCATCCCGTCGGAGTGGCGGCGCAGCCGCCGAGAGCGGTTTCGCGAAGCTCTGCGGGAAGTCCTCTGCCGACACGGTACATCGAATCTGCCATTTCCGTAAACGGAACTGCGGCTTTAATGCCTGCAAGAGCCATTTCGGCGCTCGTGAGAGCGTTGGATGCACCTGCGGCATTCCTGCTCTGGCAAGGCATTTCAACGAGTCCCGCAATCGGGTCGCACACAAGACCGAGCATATTGCTGATTGTTATTGCGGCAGCATCAAGGCATTGCTCGGGAGTGCCGCCCATCATCTCCACCGCGGCGGCTGAAGCCATAGCGGCGGCTGAGCCGATTTCCGCCTGACAGCCTGCCTCCGCACCCGAAACGGATGCGTTTTTCATCAGTAAGCAGCCGATTGCGCCTGCGGTAAAAAGTCCGTTCATAACGGTTTCTTCCGAAAGACCGAATTCTTCTTCGAGAGCAAACAGAACTGCGGGTACGACACCTGCAGAGCCCGCCGTCGGCGCTGCAACGATAACGCCCATTGATGCGTTGACTTCGAGCACCGCCTGAGAATAAATCAGAGCTTTTGTGAGAACATTTCCGCAGATTGATTTGCCTTCGTTTCTTCTTTTTTCGAGCTTTGAAGCTTCGCCGCCAATCATTCCGCCCATTGAACGCAGAATGTTTGTGAGCGGCTCGTGAGCGGAATTGCGCATAATTCCGAGAGATTTCTTCATCCGACTTTCAACTTCGTCAGCGTCGAGTTCGCCGTAAATAACTTCTCGCAGACGCATAACGGCTGAAATGGGTTTATTTTCTTTTTGGCATAATTCAAGTAATTCTTCTGCTGTATTAAAATCCATTTTAGCTCACCCCTTATCTGCGTATCAGCATTGTTTCTCTGACGAAAGGATTCTTTTCGATTTCTTCAACCGCTTCAAGCGTTATTTCTGCGTCGGATTCAATAATCATATAGGCATCTCCGCCCTTTGTTTCGCGGTAAACACGCAGGAATGCAATGTTGACATGCTGTTTTCCGAAAACGTTTGTGATTTTTGAAATAACGCCGGGATGGTCTTTGTGGATAACGATAAGAGCGTGATATTCGCCCGTGAAATGCACCTTGACTCCGTTGATTTTCGTAAGCTTTACCTTGCCGCCGCCGAGCGATTCGCCTCTGACGGTCAGCTTCTGACCCGATATATCTTCAATTAACATATCAACCGTATTCGGATGCACGTCGGTTTCGACGGTATTGGCGGTAAAAGAGAATTCTATCCCCTCTTTTTCGGCGATTTCAAACGAATCGCGGATTCTGACATCGTCCGTTTCAAAGCCCATAATGCCGCCGAGCAACGCTCTGTCCGTGCCGTGGCCTCTGTAGGTCTGTGCGAACGAGCCGTAAAGAATAAAGTCAACTTTTTTTATTTTTCTGTGAAGCATTTTGCCCGCAAGCCTTGCAATTGATGCGGCGCCTGCCGTATGCGAGCTTGACGGACCGACCATATTGGGGCCGATAACCTCAAAAACACTTATAAAAGCCATTTTCAATCTCCTTAAAATGAGAATTCAACAATCCAATTATATTTTATCGGAGCATTAAAGTCAACATACATCACAATATTTCATTCAATCGCAAAAATTGTAAAAAAAACTTGATTTTTAACAAAGCGTAAATTATAATTAAGATGTATTTAATTTTATATTTTCAGGTGTAATATAATGGAACTTTTAAAGCAGAGAATTAATGAGCAGGGCAAAGCGATCGGCTCCGATATCGTTAAAGTTGATATGTTTCTCAACCATCAGATAGATGTGGATCTCCTTTGCGAAATCGGCAAGGAATTCCGCAGAATTTTTGCGTCCTCGGATATCACAAAAATCATAACCATTGAAGCATCGGGCATCGGAATTGCGTGCATTGCCGCACAGTATTTTTCCGTGCCTGTTGTTTTTGCCAAAAAAGGTGCAAACCGCAATGTCGGCGATAATATCTACAAAGCCGATGTTTATTCCTTCACAAAGGGCGTAACAACAACAATCGGCATTTCCAAGGATTATATTTCCCCGGATGACCGCATACTGATAATAGATGATTTTATGGCAAACGGAAAAGCCGTTCACGGTCTTATCAATATCATCAATCAGGCAGGCGCAAAGGTTGAAGGCATCGGCATCGTTATCGAAAAGGGATTCCAGCCCGGCGGCGACGCTCTTCGCTCACTCGGCTACAGAGTTGAATCACTTGCAATTATCAAGGCCATAGATGACGGAAAAGTCATTTTTGGATAAATTAATTTTACGGAGGTAAAACAAATGAAGACATTCAAAAAAGTTCTCGCAATTCTTCTCGCTCTCGCACTTGTGTTCGGTCTTGCTGCTTGCGGCGGCAACGAAGCAAACAATGATGACCCCGCAACAGATCCCGTTGCAGGCGAGAAACTCAAGGTAGGCTTTATTTATCTTCACGATGAAAATTCAACATATGACAACAACTTCATCAAGGCTGCAAAGGCTGCCTGCGAAGCTCTCGATGTTGAATATATCGCAAAGGTTAACATTCCCGAAGGCGCAGAGTGCAAGGAAGCTGCTCTCGACCTTGCAGATAACGGCTGTGACATTATCTTTGCTGACAGCTTCGGTCACGAACCCTATATGGTTGAAGCTGCAAAAGAATGCCCCGATGTTCAGTTCTGCCACGCAACCGGCACAACAGCTCACACTCAGGATCTCCCCAACTTCCACAATGCTTTCGCATCAATCTATGAAGGCAGATATCTTGCCGGCGTTGCCGCAGGTATGAAGCTCAACGAAATGATTGAAGCAGGCAAAATCACAGCTGACCAGGCTAAGATGGGTTATGTCGGCGCGTGGACTTATGCAGAAGTTGTTTCGGGCTACACATCATTCTATCTCGGCGCAAAGTCAATCTGCCCCAGCGTTACAATGGAAGTTCAGTTCACAGGCAGCTGGTATGACGAAATGGCAGAAAAGGAAGCTGCAGAGCTTCTCATCAGCAACGGCTGTGTTCTTATCAGCCAGCACGCAGACTCCTGGGGTGCTCCTACAGCTTGCGAAACAGCAGGTGTTCCCAATGTTTCCTATAACGGCAGCACAGTTTCCGCTTGCCCCAACACATTCATCATCTCCTCAAGAATCAACTGGGAACCCTATTTCGAATATATGATTGAATCCGTTAAGAACGGCACAGAAATCGCTGACGACTGGTGCGGCGGCATTGCCGAAGGTTCGGTTGAACTCAGCGAAATCAACGAAGCAGCCGCAGCAGCAGGCACAGCTGAAAAGATTGAAGAAGTCAAGGCAGGTCTTGCAGACGGTTCAATCAAGGTGTTCGATACCGCAACATTCACCGTTAACGGCGAAACTCTCACAAGCTATATGGCTGATGTTGACACAGATGATGCTTACACACCCGACACAGAAGTAATTGCAGACGGTTATTTCCACGAATCAGAATTCCGTTCAGCTCCTTACTTCGACCTCAAGATTGACGGCATCAAGCTTCTCAACGAGGCATATTAATTCTAAAAATTTTAGGCGGAGCTAACCACTCCGCCTAATCACTATTTTATTCTGAAAAGATTGTTCAGGCTCTGAAGAATCTTTTGAAAGTAAAATTGCAGGAGGTCAAACAGTGAACGTTCCCGCCATTGAATTAAAAAATATCACCAAAACATTCGGAAATGTTGTTGCCAACAAGAATGTTTCTCTTACCGTTAACAAGGGCGAGATTCTTTCAATTCTCGGTGAAAACGGAAGCGGTAAAACAACGCTGATGAATATGATTTCGGGCATTTATTTCCCCGACAGCGGTCATATTTACATCGACGGTAAGGAAGTTGTTATCCGTTCCCCCAAGGATGCTTTTGATTATAAAATCGGTATGATTCATCAGCATTTCAAGCTTGTTGACGTGTTCGGTGCTGCCGAAAATATTGTTCTCGGCATCGAGGAAAAAGGAAAATATAATCTTAAGGAATCAACAAAGAAAATCAAGGAAATCACCGATAAATACGGCTTTGAGATTGATTTCAACAAGAAGATTTATGAGATGTCCGTTTCCGAAAAGCAGACTGTCGAAATCGTAAAGGTGCTTTATAAGGGTGCGGATATACTCATTCTCGATGAGCCGACTGCCGTTCTCACTCCGCAGGAAACACAGAAGCTTTTTGCCGTTCTGCGTAAAATGAAGGAAAGCGGAAAGAGCATCATTATCATCACCCACAAACTTCACGAAGTCCTTTCGCTTTCGGATAAGGTTGCCGTGCTCAGAAAGGGCGAATATATCGGTACGGTTGAAACAAAAAACACCAGCGAAGCCGAGCTTACCGAAATGATGGTCGGTCAGAAGGTTGAGCTCAACATTGACCGCACCGAGCCTCACGACTGCGAAAAAAGGCTTGAGGTAATGAATATCAGCTGCGTTAACCGTGAGGGTGTCAAGGTTCTTGATAACATTTCATTCACCGCTTTTTCGGGCGAAATTCTCGGCATTGCAGGCATTGCGGGCAGCGGTCAGCGTGAGCTTCTTGAATCCATTGCAGGTCTGCAGAAGCTCAATGACGGCAATATTCTTTATACCGACCCCAAAACAGGCAAAATCGACAATCTCCGCGACAAAACACCCGTTCAGATAAGAGATTTGGGCGTCAGACTTTCGTTTGTTCCCGAGGACAGACTCGGAATGGGTCTTGTCGGCAATATGGATATTGTTGATAATATGATGCTCCGAAGCTATAAAAAGGGCAAGTCGCTCTTTGTTGACAGAAAACAGCCCAAAAATCTTGCAAAGAAAATCATCGAGGACCTCGGCGTTGTTACTCCCGGCACCTCAACACCCGTCAGAAGGCTTTCGGGCGGCAATGTTCAGAAAATCCTTGTCGGCAGAGAAATCGCCGCTTCTCCGACTGTTCTTATGGCGGCATATCCCGTCAGAGGTCTTGACATCAACTCATCCTATCTGATTTATAATCTTCTCAACAACCAGAAAGAAAACGGCGTTGCGGTTATCTTTGTTGGCGAGGACCTCGACGTTCTTCTCGAGCTTTGTGACCGCATTATGGTTATCAGTTCGGGCTCGATTTCGGGCATTGTTGATGCAAGAACGGCAACAAAAGAGGAGCTCGGACTTCTTATGACAAAACACGGAGGTGATAACAATGAGTAACGGCAATAAGGTCAGAGAGCCTTTGTTTCATATTGTAAAACGCGGCGCACTCCCCCTCTGGCAGTCGTGGTTAATAAGAATTTCAGCAATCGTTGCTTCGCTTATAGTCTGCGGTGTTGTTACCATTTTTCTCACCGGTGAAAACCCCATAAATGTTTATTCAACGCTTATCGAGGGCGCAATCGGCTCGGAGCGCAGAATCTGGTCGCTGATGCAGAATGTTGCGATTCTTCTCTGCATATCGCTTGCCGTAACTCCCGCGTTCAAAATGAAATTCTGGAATATCGGCGCGGAAGGTCAGGTGCTTATGGGCGGACTTGCAACTGCCGCTTGTATGATTTATTTCGGCAAGTCGCTTCCGCCGGTTGTTCTTTTTCCCGTGATGGTAATCGCCAGCATCGTTGCGGGCGCAATCTGGGCGGTAATCCCCGCATTCTTCAAAGCATATTGGAACACAAACGAAACTCTCTTCACTCTTATGATGAACTATATCGCGATGCAGATTGTTTCGTATTTCGTATTTCTTCATTCAAATCCCGTCGGCTCTGGCAAAATCGGCATTATCAATGCAGGCACAGAGGCGGGATGGCTTCCGAGAATCGGCGGCAAGTCATATCTTTTCAACATCATAATTGTTGCCGTGCTCACAATCGGAATGTATATTTACCTCAAATATAACAAGCACGGATATGAAATTTCGGTTGTCGGCGAAAGTGAAAACACCGCAAAATATGTCGGTATCAACGTTAAAAAGGTTATTATCCGCACTATGCTTCTTTCGGGCGCCGTGTGCGGTATCGCAGGTCTGCTTCTTGTTTCGGGTACCGACCATTCGGTTGCAAAAGAAACCGTCGGCGGCAGAGGATTTACCGCAATTATGGTTTCCTGGCTTGCAAAGTTCAACCCGATTTATATGATTCTTACCTCTCTTCTGATTGTTTTCCTTGAAAAAGGCGCAATTCAGATTTCAACCGATTTCGGTCTTAACAACTCATTTTCGGATATACTTACGGGTATCATCATCTTTTTCATCATCGGCAGTGAATTTTTCGTTAATTATACCGTTAAATTCAGACACAAGGATAAGGAGGGAACAAAATAATGATTATTGCATTTATTCAAAGAGCAATTGTTCAGGGCATCCCTCTCTTATTCGGTTCAACGGGTGAAATCATAACCGAAAAAGCAGGCCATCTTAACCTCGGTACGGCAGGTGTTATGTACGTCGGCGGCATTGCGGGTGTTATAGGTGCTTTCATCTATGAAAACTCCGTTGAAACGGTCAACCCCGTTCTTGCAGTGCTTATCCCCATTCTGACCTCAATTCTCGGTTCACTTATTATGGGTCTGATTTATTCCGTATTGACCGTCACTCTCAGAGCAAATCAGAACGTTACGGGTCTTGCGCTCACAACTTTCGGGGTCGGCGTCGGTAACTTCTTCGGCGGTTCGCTTATAAAGCTTACCAACAGCGAGCTTCCCTCAATCGCTCTTTCCGCAACAAGCAACTGCTTCAAGACGAAAATTCCGTTTGCCGATAAGCTCGGCTGGTTCGGCGATATTTTTCTTTCCTACAGCTTCCTTGCTTATGTTGCAATTATTATTGCGATTTTTACTGCGATTTTCTTTAACAAAACAAGATACGGTCTGAGCCTTCGTGCAATCGGCGAAAACCCCGCAACAGCCGATGCAGCGGGCATCAACGTTACAAAATATAAGTATCTTGCAACCTGTACGGGCAGTATCATCGCAGGTCTCGGCGGTCTTTATTATGTTATGGATTATGCCTGCGGCGTATGGTCGAATGACGGCTTCGGCGACAGAGGATGGCTTGCGATTGCGCTTGTTATCTTTGCCGTCTGGAGACCCAATATCAGCATTTTCGGCTCCATTCTTTTCGGCGGACTTCTTATTGTTCATAATTATATCCCCAACCTCACAATGGCTTCTCAGGAAATATTCAAGATGACACCTTATGTTGTTACAATCATTGTTCTTATTGTCATCAGTATGAAACGCAAGCGTGAAAACCTTCCTCCCGCAAGCCTCGGACTTTCATATTTCAGAGAAGAAAGATAAAACTCAATTATGTAATATTAACCCTCCGTATAACATATTGTTTAATAATATGTCATATATGGAGGGTTTAGATTTGAAAAACGATGTTGAGCAAAGAGCTGTTGAGCTTGCTGAATATATTATTGAAAATAAAACAACCGTGCGTGATGCCGCAAAAAAATTCGGAGTTTCGAAAAGCACGGTGTTTGTTGACGTCAGCGAACGGCTGAAAAAACTGAATCCCGGGCTTTATAATGATGTCAGGAAGGTGCTTGATGTAAACAAAGCCGAACGTCATATCAGAGGCGGAATGGCAACGAAGCAAAAATTTTCAAAATAATTTATTATTTTGTTGAATTTGATAAAAACATATGATAAGATTAAAGAGTTAAATCGGGTCTGCCCCGAATTTTATGAGAAAGGACCAATAAAATGAAGCAGCTTAAAATCGGCATCATCGGTGCCGGAAGAATCGGTTCCCTTCACGCAAAGTCGATTACATATAATGTTCCGACTGCTACCGTTGTCGGAATAACAGATGTTTTCAAGGCTAATGCTGAAAAAGTAGCCGCAGAACTTAATATTTCCAAAATTTACGATGATTACAAGCAGATGCTTGCCGACCCCGAGGTTGAAGCAGTTCTTGTTTGCTCATCAACAGATACTCACGCAGATATTGCCATTGAAGCAGCCGAAGCAGGCAAGCATATTTTCTGCGAAAAGCCCGTTGACCTCACTCCCGAAAAGGTTAACGCCGTTATCGATGCCGTTGCAAAGGCAGGCGTTAAGCTCCAGGTTGGCTTTAACCGCCGCTTTGACCATAACTTCGCAAACGTAAGAGCAATGGTTAACGACGGCAAAATCGGCGATGTTCACATCGTTAAAATTACTTCAAGAGACCCCGCTCCCCCGCCGGCAGAATAATCGGCTGTCAGCGGCGGTATGTTCCTTGATATGACCATCCACGATTTTGATATGGCTCGTTTCCTTGCAGGAAGCGAAGTTACAGAGGTTTATGCAAACGCAACCTGCCTTGTTGACCCCGCAATCGGTGAAGCAGGCGATGTTGACACCGCAGTTATCAGCCTTAAGTTTGAAAACGGTGCAGTCGGCGTTATCGATAACAGCAGACGTGCCGCATACGGCTATGACCAGAGAATCGAAGTTTTCGGCAGTAAGGGTGCCGCAGTTGCATCAAACGACACTCCCACAAACGTTGTATTTATGGGTGAGGACGGCGTTGTTGCCGACAAGCCCCTTTATTTCTTCCTTGAGAGATATATGCAGTCCTTCAGAGATGAAATGCTTCAGTTTGTTGATGCCGTTATCGAAGATAAGGCTACTCCCACCACCGGTGAGGACGGTCTTAACTCAATTCTTGTTGCTCTTGCAGCAAAGAAGTCTGTTGCCGAAGGCAGACCTGTCAAGCTTTCGGAAATGATGTAAAAAAATTAATTAAAGCTCCGGCTTCATTCCGGAGCTTTAATCTATTCGGAGGTAATACCGATGCTTATTAAAATCTTACTTGCAATAGCCGGATTTATCGGTTTTATGCTTGCTTTAAATATCTTTCTGATTGTTGTCGGATTAATCGGTTCGGTTGTTCCCATCAAAGAAAAGCCTTTTAAGGGTAAGAAAAATCCGCTTATCAAAACCGACGGCAGGGCTATTGTTGCCGCTCACCGTTCGGGTGCTATGATTGCTCCCGAAAACACTCTTATGGCGTTCCAGGCTTGTGCGGAAAGCAAAGAATTTGAGGTTGAGCTTTTTGAATTTGATTTGAGAAGAACAAAAGACGGCAAACTGATCGTTGTTCACGACAAGACTCTCGACAGAACAACCAACGCCTGCGAGCATTTCGGCGAAACAGATGTTTATGTTGAAAACAAGACATATGAGGAAATCCGTCAGCTCAATCTGGGCGAAAACTATAAGGACGCAAACGGTAATTATCCTTACCGAGGACTCCGCGGCGATGATATCCCCGATAATCTGCGTGCAATTGATGTTGAAGAAATCTTTGATTATCTTGAGAGCAAGAAGAAGTATCTTTACAGTATCGATATCAAAAACGCCGGAGAGCTCGGCAAAACCGCCGCTGATGAATTCCACGAAATTCTCAAAAAGCGAAATATGCTTGATCAGGTAATTCAAGCAACATTCCATTATGAAATCTCAAAATATGTTGATAAAACTCACCCTGATTTAATCCGCGGTGCTTGCAGACTTGAGTTCTTCCTTTTCTATATTGCGGCATCATTCAACCTGCCCCTCAAAAAGGAATGGATAAAATTCAACGTGCTTCAGGTTCCTGCAAATCAATATGTAATCGTCAGACCTGCATCAAAAAGATTCGTCACTTATGCGCATAACCGCGGAATCGCCGTTCAGTATTGGACAGTCAACGACGCAAAGGAAATCAAACGAATCAATGACCTTGGCGCAGACTGCATTATGTCCGACCTTCCCGACCTTTGCTATAAAGTAATCAAGGGTAAATAATATCGCTTTGCTTTAAAGTCAGCTGTGCGTCGGATTCCGTTGAAAGCTTTATGTTTTCAATGCTTGCGAAGAGTCCTTCTTCCGATATTACGCACGCATATCTGTACCATTGAGATGAATGATAGTTCCATTTGTTTTTGAACAGATTAGGGATTATCTCCGTAATATTCTCATTCGGTGCGTAGACTTTCAGCGTTTTCTCAAAAAAATATTCAAATGATTCTGCCTTGCTTGTGTTATTGCCTGCAAGGCAGACTTTTTTTATGTTATCGTAATTATCGGCCAGCAATTCGCAGACGTATTTCTCCCCGCTTTTATCGCTGAAAAATATAATATACCTGCCGTTATCGCTGAACGATTCTTCGATGATTATTTCATCATTCATCTGCTCGGAAAAACGTTCCGTAAATATAATTGGGTTCATTTTCTCCTGAACGGTGCAGGCGCAAAGAATAACCGTCAGACAAAAAAACAAAAGAATCAGCTTTATTTTCATTTTTTCACCGTTAATATTTAATCTTCTTTTTTATGTTGACTGCCGAAACTCCGCCCAATGAAGCGGCAATAACCGCTATCGCAATAAGGATGAATATCCCGTTGCCCGCAACGCCTTTGTTCATAACAAAAATTGCAAGGGAACATAACAAGGAATGGATAAATCCGCTTATTCCGCCGTAAAACATACCTTTGACTTTTGTCATTCTTGCAACGGCAAATCCGCAGATGAAACCCGACAGCGCGCCGCAGACAATCGCAACGGGCAGATAAAATGAACGGTCAGAAGACGTTTTTAATGAAATCAACGCAAAAAGCGAGATGAAAATAAAATATAAAATCGTTGATAATACTGATGTTAAAATAATCGGCATAAACGGTAATCCCGATTTTTCCGTTTTGGATGACTTCTGATTTTTCGGCATAAAAAAACTCCTCTCATACTACCGCTAATCAATAATATGAGAGGAATCTGATTTTTATTCTGTTAATCAGCTGTCAAAAGTGTCGTCCTTATTCTTCTTGGACTTCTTTCTCTTTGCCTTGCTGCTTTCGGCAGCTTCTTCCATCTTAGCCTTCTTTTCAGCTTCTGCAGCTTCCTTTGCAGCCTGTCTTTCAGCTTCAGCTTTTTCGTTGGCTGTGTTGTTTGTTGAAACAGCCCAGCGGGTAATCTTCATCTTATTTCTGTCTGCGCCTGTTTCGATAATGAGGGAATCTTCTTTAACGGTAACAACACGGCCGATAATGCCGCCGATGGTTGTGATTTCATCGCCGACCTGGATGTTGTCACGCATATTCTGCTCTTCCTTCTGCTTTTTCTTCTGGGGTCTTATCATAACGAAGTACATAACACCGAAGAGAGCAACCATCATAATAACCATTGACATAGGATTCTGCTGACCTGATGCGCCGCCTGCAGCGCCGGCCTGAGCTAAAAGAGAAATAAAGTTCATTTAACGTAACCTCCAAAACATAATGCAAATATTATACAATATCAAATCGGAATATGCAATAGAAAAACAAAATAAATTTTGAATAACGGAATTAAATTCTTGTGTCGAGCAAATCAACGTATTTTGCTCTGTATTCTTCAAAAGTACCGTTATCGATTGCGTCACGGATTTCCTGCATAAGCATATTATAGAAATGCAGATTGTGCATAACGCAAAGACGCATTGCAAGCATCTCTTTTGCCTTGAACAAATGCCTGATATATGCTCTTGAAAAGCTTCGGCACGCGGGGCAATCGCACTCGGGGTCAATCGGAAGAGAATCGCGTTCATATTTCTTGTTATTGAGATTGATGATTCCCTGCTTTGTGAAAAGATGGCCGTGCCTTGCGTTTCGGCTTGGCATTACGCAGTCAAAAAGGTCAACGCCTCTGTAAACGGCCTCAATTATGTTGCCGGGTGTGCCGACACCCATAAGATAACGGATTTTATCGGCAGGCATATGAGGTTCAACGGCGGAAATGATGCGGTACATATCCTCTTTCGGCTCGCCGACGGCAAGACCGCCGATTGCATAGCCGTCAAGGTCGAGCTTTGCAATTTCTTTCATATGCTCAACACGCAAATCATCGAAGGTACAGCCTTGGTTTATGCCGAATAAAAGCTGATTTTTGTTGATTGTATCGGGAAGTGAATTGAGTCTTTGCATTTCTTCCTTACAGCGGATAAGCCAGCGCGTTGTTCTTTCGCAGGACTGCTTTGAATATTCGTATTTTGCGGGATTTTCAACGCATTCGTCAAAAGCCATTGCGATTGTTGAACCGAGATTTGACTGGATTCTCATACTCTCTTCGGGACCCATAAAAATATGCTTTCCGTCAACGTGGGACTGAAAATAAACGCCTTCTTCTTTTATTTTTCTCAATGAAGAAAGCGAGAATACCTGGAATCCGCCGCTGTCGGTGAGAATGGGGCCGTCCCACGCGGTAAACTTGTGCAGACCTCCCATTTCGCGAACAAGGTCATCACCCGGTCTGACGTGGAGATGATAGGTATTTGAAAGCATAACCTGGCATCCGATTTCTTTCAAATCAACAGCCGAAAGTGCGCCTTTGATTGCGCCGCAGGTTGCAACGTTCATAAAAGCGGGAGTCTGCACCGTACCGTGAACGGTGACGAATTCTCCCCTTCTTGCGTTGCCGTCTTTTTTTATCAGTTTATACATAATTACTCCTCGTAGAACAGACAGGAATCGCCGAGTGAAAAGAATCTGTATTTTTCTTCAACGGCAATTTTATAAGCATTCATTGTGTTTTCGTATCCGCAGAAAGCGCTGACAAGCATAATCAGCGTGCTTTCGGGCAGATGGAAATTGGTGATAAGGCAATCAATGCACTTGAACTCGTAGCCGGGATAGATAAAAATATCCGTCCAGCCGTCATCCTCACAGATTTCGCCTTTGAAATTCGCAACGGATTCAAGAGTACGGCAGCAGGTTGTGCCGACTGCGAAAACTCTTCCGCCGTTTGCTTTGGTTTTATTGATGATATCCGCTGTTTCGGCAGGCAGATGATAATGCTCGGAATGCATATGATGATCCTCGATTTCATCTGCTTTGACGGGTCTGAATGTGCCGAGACCGACGTGAAGCGTCACAAAGCCGATTTCAACGCCCTTTTCGCGGATTTTATCCATCAGTTCGGGTGTGAAATGCAGACCCGCAGTCGGTGCGGCGGCACTGCCCTCCTCTTTCGCATAAACAGTCTGATATCTGTTTTTATCCTCAAGTCTTTCTGTTATGTAATGCGGAAGCGGCATCTCGCCGACCTTGTCGATAACCTCAAAGAAATTGCCCTCGAAACCGAACTTTGCAATGCGGTTTCCGTCGGAAAGAACTTCGATAACTTCCGCGGTGAGAATACCGTTGCCGAATGTGAATTTATGGCCGACTCTTGCCTTTTTTCCGGGACCGGTGATAACTTCCCAGGTGTCATAGCTCTTCTGGTTGAGAAGAAGGAATTCGACAACGGAGCCTGTGTCAACTCTCGTGCCGTACATTCTTGCGGGAAGAACTTTGGTGTTATTAAGAATTAGGCAGTCGCCGGGTTTAAGGAAATCAATAACATCCTTGAAAACAAGATGCCTGCATTCACCCGTTTTTTTGCTTACTGCAAGCATTCTTGAGCAGTCTCTCGGCTCAACGGGAGTCTGCGCAATCAGCTCCTGGGGTAAATCGTAATAAAAATCGCTTCTTTTCATTAAAAATCCTCAAAATATTTTATAAAATTTAAATATATTTGTATAAATAATTGTTTGACTTAATACTGCAATCTGTGATATCATCATAATATTATAATATGTTTTTGTCAAGGTTCATATTGACTTAAATTTATTCGTCTGAATTTGTAAAATTTATCAGTTTTCTGAAAAGAGGTATATGTTATGAAGAATTACAAAGTAGGTATCGTCGGCGCAACCGGTATGGTTGGTCAGCGTTTCGCAACACTTCTCGAAAACCACCCCTGGTTTGAAGTAACCGTTCTTGCGGCAAGCCCCCGTTCGGCAGGCAAGACATATAAAGAAGCAGTCGGTTCAAAATGGTGTATGGCAACCGATATCCCCGCAAAGATGGCGGATATGATTGTTATGGATGCTACCGCTGACATCGAAAAGATTTCATCATCGGTTGATTTCATTTTCTGCGCGGTTGATATGAAGAAGGATGAAATCAAGGCTCTTGAAGAAGCATACGCAAAGGCTGAATGCCCCGTTGTTTCAAACAACAGCGCTCACAGACACACTCCCGACGTTCCGATGATTGTTCCCGAGCTCAACACAGAGCACGCTCAGATTATCAATTCACAGAAAAAGCGCCTCGGCACTGAAAGAGGATTTATCGCAGTTAAATCAAACTGCTCACTCCAGAGCTATGTTCCCGCTCTCTATCCTCTTAACGAGTTTGGCGTTAAGGATGTTCTCGTCTGCACATATCAGGCTATCTCAGGCGCAGGTAAGACATTTGAAACCTGGCCCGAAATGGTTGACAACGTTATCCCCTACATCGGCGGCGAAGAAGAGAAGTCAGAGCAGGAACCCCTTAAGATCTGGGGTAAAATTGAAGGCGACGTTATCGTTCCCGCATCATCACCCAACTTTACCGCACAGTGCCTTCGCGTTCCCGCATCGGACGGTCATATGGCAGCAGTATTCGTAAGATTTGAAAACAAGCCCACCAAGGAGCAGATGAAGGAAATCTGGAAGAACTTCAAAGGCTATCCCCAGGAAGCAGAGCTTCCCAGCGCACCCAAGCAGTTCCTTAATTATTTTGAAGAAGACAATCTTCCCCAGACAAAGCTTCAGAGAAACCTTGAAAACGGTATGGCTGTTTCAATCGGCAGACTCAGAGAAGATACTCAGTTTGATTATAAATTCGTTTGTCTTTCACACAATACATTAAGAGGTGCTGCAGGCGGCGCAGTTCTTATGGCAGAGCAGCTTTGCGCACAGAACTACATCACACCCAAGTTCAACTAATGAAAGGAGACCCGCAATGAAGCAGACTGTTTTTACCGGCGCAGGCGTTGCGATTGTTACCCCGTTCACAGCAGACAATAAAATCAATTACGATAAGCTTGCGGAGCTTATCGAGTTCCAGATTGCAAATAAAACAGACTCAATCGTTATCTGCGGCACAACAGGCGAAGGCTCTACTCTCGACCACGATGAGCACTCCGAAGCTATCAGATTCGCAGTTGAGGTTACAAACAAGAGAGTTCCCGTTATCGCAGGCACAGGCAGTAATGACACGGCATATGCCGTAAAGCTTTCAAACGAAGCTGAAAAGGCAGGCGTTGATGCTCTTCTTTCGGTTACTCCCTATTACAACAAAACTTCACAGAGAGGTCTTATCGAACATTTCAACTATATTGCTGACAGAGTAAGCGTTCCCATTATTCTTTATAATGTTCCCTCAAGAACAGGTGTTGACATCAAACCCGAAACATATCTTGAGCTTTCAAAGCACGAAAGAATCGTTGCAACAAAAGAAGCAAGCGGCAACATCTCCGCAATTGCAAAGACAATCTCTCTTTGCGGCGATGCACTTGATGTTTACTCGGGCAATGACGACCAGGTTACTGCTCTTATGTCGCTCGGCGGCAAGGGCTCAATCTCTGTTCTTTCAAACATCCTTCCCGAGGTTGCTCACAACATTCCCGCAAAGTATCTTGAAGGCGATTATGCAGAGAGTGCAAGACTTCAGCTTGAATATCTTGACCTTTGCAACAACCTTTTTGTTGATGTTAACCCCATCCCCGTTAAGGAAGCAATGAATATGATGGGTATGAATGTCGGCGATTGCAGACTTCCCCTTTACAGAATGAGCGACGATGCAAGAGAGATTCTCAGAAAGTCCCTTGCAAAGCACGGCTTAATATAACAAATCAGAGGTAAAATTCAAATGGCAGGAATTATATTGACAGGATGCAACGGTAAAATGGGCAGAGCCGTTACCAACAGCGTTGCCGAAACAGACGGCTTTGAAATCGTTTGCGGTATTGATGTATTTACCGAGGAGAGATACGGATACCCCGTTTTTGCATCGCCTTCGCTTATTTCGGATGAAATAACAAAAAAAGCAGATGTTATAATTGATTTTTCAAATCCGAGCGCACTTGCCGGACTTCTTGAATATGCCGTTAAGAATTCATTGCCTGCCGTTATCTGCACAACCGGTTTAAATGAATCACAGATTAATCTCATAAAGACTGCCGCAGAAAAAATTCCCGTATTTTTCAGCGCAAATATGTCGCTCGGCGTCAATCTTGTTTGCGAGCTTGCAAAAAAGGCAGCCGCAGTGCTCGGCAATGCATATGATATCGAGATTATCGAAATGCACCACAATCAGAAAATCGACGCTCCCAGCGGCACGGCGCTTATGATTGCGGATTCTATCAAAGAAGAGCTTGACGATTCGGTTAAATATGAATATGACCGCCACTCAAAGCGTGAAAAGAGAACAAAGAACGAAATCGGAATTCACGCAGTCAGAGGCGGCACAATCACGGGTGAGCATCAGGTTATTTTTGCCGGTCACGATGAAATCATCTCAATTTCCCACAGTGCAAGAAGCAAGGAGCTTTTTGCAACGGGTGCCGTTAATGCGGCGGGATTCATCTGCGGTAAGGCTGCGGGACTTTATAATATGTCCGATATGCTTAAATGAGGAGGAAGTCAAATGAAGCTCGTTGATAATATCTTTGTAACGGAAGATGTTACATTATTCTCACTTTGCGATGCGCCCGCGGATATCGCTCATATGGCAGAGGTTTTCAAAATGATTGCCGATGCGGGAATTGATGTTGATATGATATCGCAGTTCCCTCTCAGCGGTTCAAATTCGGGATTTTCATTCACTGTTAGTGACAATGATTTTGTTTCCGTGCTTTCAATCGCATCGGAGCTTCGTAACAAGTCTCCCAAAACAAAAATAAGCGTCAGCAGCGGTAACTGCAAAATCACCGTAAGCGGTGAAGAAATGCGCGGCACTCCCGGTGTTTCGGCGGCTGTATTCAAAGCGGTCGCAAGTGTTGATGCCGATGTCAGAATGATAACAACTTCAGAAATTGAAATTGCGATGCTTGTTGTCAAATCCGATGTTGACGAAGTTATTGAGGCAATCAAAAAAGAGTTTTCTGAATAAAAGAATCAGCCCCCGACCGAAAAGTCAGGGGCTGAATTTTTTTGGATTAAAGACCGAGGCCTGCGAAAAGTCCGGCAAGTGAAGTCTTGATGATTTCGATAACGCCTGCAGCTTCGCCTTCCTGGAAAAATGCGAGAATATTCTGTACCATTGCAAGAATCTCATTTACGATGTTTCCCATTGTTTTTTACCTCCGTAAAATTTTTACAGTTTAACTGTGAACATATTATAGCACAAGTGTATAAATTTGTCAATTACAAAGGTGATTTATTTGCAAAATATTTTTTGACGGCTACTTAATCATATCAAGAATTGCTTTTTTGCCCGTAACGCCAATGCTTCTGTTTATGACGGTTCCGTTTTTCATCACAATCAACGTCGGTATGCTCATAATTCCGAATTTTTTTGCGAGGTCTTTTTCGTTCTCAACATTGATTTTGCAGATTTTAACATCTGTTTCATCCGCAATATCCTCAATCATCGGCGAAAGCATTTTGCAGGGTGTGCACCAATCCGCAAAAAAATCAATCAAAACCGTTCCGTCATAATTTTCGATTTCGCTTGTATAACTGTCACCCGTAACATCAAAAATCTTCATATATAATTCCCCTTCCGAAATGATTTTTTAAATTCATAATTATTGTTTCATCGGGGAATCAATATAACCGAAGATATTTTTGTTAATTATCGGCGGGAATCAGAAGCATACATTTTTCGTCAATAACATCTTCGGCAAAATCGTTTTCGTTTTTTATTGCATCAACGGTTGTTCCGTATTTTCTGGCAATATTCCAAAGATTTTCACCTTTGTCACAGAAATAAATTGTTAATGCGCAGTTATCTTTTCTTATGTTTTCATTAAGAAGCTCGATGTTACCGATGTATTTTTGCGTTATATTCGAAAGAATTATTCCCGAGGATGAAAGCTCCGTTTTAAGCTCCAGTCTGCTGTCACCGGTTACGGCGCACGAGCAGGAAAGAATCTGAACACTGCCGAAGCAAGTGATTCTGTCCGATTTATCGTTCATCTTAACGGTATAATCAAAATCAACGGGCTTCTGGATGATTCCGGTTTTGTTTTCATTATCTCTGTAAACAATGTTAGCCTGATATGTTCCGCTGATGTTGCATTTATCATCCTTTGCCGAGAAATTATATTTAACGTCCGAGCACCACACCGCAGTTACGCAGTTTACGCTCACTCCGATGCTTTCAAGAACAACCTTGTTTGTGAAAACAGTATCAAAGTTATCGTTGAATTTCATAAGCTCGATGCTCTTAAATGTATTTTTCGTTTCACAGACGGTTGAATAAGCGTCATTTATGAGTGAAACGGGAATTTCATCAAAAGCGGTGATAAAAGCGTTAATTCGTGCATTAAAATCAATAAGACGCATATCTCCCGATGAATCTGCTTTCGGCGTTGTTTCGCATAAACAGATATTGAGTGTTATTCCCGTCTTGCAATCATCCGTCAGACCGTCAAGCTCGATTATCTGGCTGATGGGAACGGAGTGCTCGATAAATTCTACAGCCGACGATTCATCGCCGATATAATATATTTTTACATTGCAGTCCCCTTTCAGCAATGCTTTGTTATTGATTATTTTTAGTTCGCTCACAGTCGCGCTTGAAGCAACGTTGATTACCTGAGAAACGGGAGACTTGCTTTCGGGAATTTCAATTACTTCGCTGAGCGTAAATGTTCTTTCGTTCATTCCGCAAAGAGATGCAATGTTGAGCTCATCCGTAATCACCTGCATTCCCGCGCCGTCAACACCCGAAAGAACAGATTCATCCCTTTTGTTGCTGACTTTAAAAATGAAGGTCAGCATCGCTCTGATATCGATTCTTCGTGAATTAACCGCTCTGCAGTTAGCATAGTCTGTTTTTAAATTTACGCTTACGGTTGAATCCGAAGTGATTTTGTTTGATTCAATAAATTTTTGCAAAGGATAATTCTGTTCGTAGCCAGCGAGCTTTCCGTTTTCGCCCACATAAAAAATTCTCACCGTTGCAGAAGCATCGGCTGTTACTCTTCCGGAATTATTTGAAACCGATGTAATATTTGGAATCACGCTGCATTTGAGTATTTTGGAGATTTCGGGGCAATAATCGGGTAAAATTATATCGGCATCAAGCGACTGTTCGGCAGTTGATTCGTGAACAGATTCAATGAATCCGATTTTTTGAGTGGTGCTGTTATAATTCATTATTTTCTCTCCTTGTCGTTTTTTATATCAATGTATTCGGGTCCTGTCCGCATTATTACAAAATTTTTTCATAAATATATACTGTTTTTTCAAAATATTTTAAAAAATATATTTACATTTATAAAAAGTTATATTATAATAAGCTTGTATAAAAATGTGAAAGGAGCAACACCATGCCCGAATTTACTTATGAAATCGTTGAATCCGTAGCTGTTCTCTCAGAAAATCCCAAGGGTTGGACAAAGGAGCTTAATCTCATCAGCTGGAACGGAAGAGATCCTAAGTACGACATCCGTGAGTGGGCACCTGACCATGAAAAAATGGGCAAGGGCGTTACATTAAGCAAGGATGAAATGGCAGCTCTCAAAGAAGCTGTAAAAGGTCTTTAATTTAACATACCGTTCATGCGGGCGTTGCGGTTATTCCGCAGCGCCTTTATTATTCACATCATCCTGAGGAGGCGATTTTTTGAGCGATACTCCAAAC
>JAZSLR010000068.1:0-12215 GCA_045535475.1 Acutalibacteraceae bacterium
TGCACCTTCAGCTATGTTGATGCATATAAAGATGCTCTCGGTCACGACTGGGGCGAGTGGATTGACGATGAAGACGGTCTTACTCACACCAGAGAATGCCTCAGAGAGGGCTGCGATGCAACCGAAACTCACGAGCACACATGGAGCGAATGGGTATATAACGAAGATGCAGGTCTTTTCTGCAGAGGAACAAAAACAAGAGTCTGCGAGGATTGCGGCAGAAGCGAAACCGAGGATGCACACCATACCTCATGGATTTGTCAGATTTTCTGGCCCGTTATCGTATTTATCGGCAACATCGTTCATAAGGTAATCTATATCTTCTCGCTCAACTGGCTCTTCCCCGAGCTCACAATTTATCCCACAATGTAAAATAATCAAACAGGTCTGCCTCGCTGACGGGGCAGACCTGTTGTTGTTTACGGAATGTTTTATTTAATAAAAAAGCACCGACAACGTCGATGTTTTTTTTGGTACGGTTGTTAATAACGGATTTATTGAAAATTCGTTTCAAGTGAAATATTTTCTTGCGAAAATATGAAATAATCCTACGGATTGTGAAATTTAATGCTGACGCATTAAGTGAAATTAAACCCACTCACCGCCGCAGCGATTTCACTCGAGCAAAGCGAGAATTTCACATTACGGAGCAATATTTCACCCACCCGAAAGGGTGGATTTAGTTGACAAAAGCAGCTCGAAAGCTGCTTTTGTCTGGCTGGGACGGCTGGATTCGAACCAGCGAATGACAGAGTCAAAGTCTGTTGTCTTACCGCTTGACGACGCCCCAATATTTATTTGTAATATTAAAATACGCAAAGCACACAGCTTTGCGTAAATTCAATCTAAATGGGGTGGCTGATGAGATTCGAACTCACGACCTCCAGGGCCACAACCTGGCACTCTAACCAACTGAGCTACAGCCACCATTTGAAAGCTGAGGTTTTAACACCACAGCTTTGGCGCGCTTGAAGGGACTCGAACCCCTGACCCACTGCTTAGAAGGCAGTTGCTCTATCCGGCTGAGCTACAAGCGCATAAATGGAGCGGGTGATGGGAATCGAACCCACACAACCAGCTTGGAAGGCTGGGATTCTACCATTGAACTACACCCGCATATTTTGGAACGAAAGCTATTTTATCATAAGTCCTTTGAATTGTCAATAGCAAATTAACTTTATTTCCAAATTATTTTATCCCCAAAAGGTTATACTTTATTCAACACCAACACATAAGTCTATGGCTTGCTGTTAAATAAGGTATAGGGTGCTTGACAAGAAAAATAAAATGTGATATTATCATAAAAAATCAATAAAGATAAACCGTTGATGCGGAGATAACGGCAATTATGCCTTCACAGAGAGCCTGCGATGCTGAAAATCAGGCAAGAAACAAGTTGTCAAATGGACCGCGGAGGGTGCAGTCAAACGGATGAGTTCCCAGAGTATTCTGCGACGTGATGGCATACGTTAGTTGCCGGGGATATGAAAGTATTCCGCAAAGTGTGCGGCATTTGCCGCAAATCAGGGTGGCACCGCGAATTTTATTCGTCCTTGACAGAAAGTTTTCTGTCGGGGATTTTTTATTTTTGAAAGAAGGATTTTTGATGATACTTTTAACAAAACGATGGCGATGTATGAAATAAAAACAATTCTCATCAATTCAATATATTTTATTTTACGGAGGAAATTACAATGAAACTCAATAATGTTGATTTTGAAACATATTTTAATAACTATCCCGATGAAAACGGCTATTTCGGCAAGTACGGCGGAGTTTATATCGACGACAAACTCAAGGCTGCAATGGCTGAAATCACCGAAGCTTATTATTCAATCTGCCAGTCAAGAAAGTTCATTGCAGAGCTTCGCAGAATCCGTAAGGAATTCCAAGGCAGACCCACTCCCGTAACTCACCTTGAAAGACTTTCCGATGCTCTCGGCGGCAAGGTTCAGCTTTATGCAAAGCGTGAGGATCTTAACCATTCGGGCGCGCACAAGCTTAACCATTGTATGGGAGAGGCTCTTCTTGCGAAGTATATGGGCAAAAAGAAGGTTATTGCCGAAACAGGTGCAGGTCAGCACGGCGTTGCCCTTGCAACCGCAGCGGCATACTTCGGCCTTGAATGCGACATTTATATGGGCAGCGTTGACATTAAAAAGCAGGCTCCCAATGTTGCAAGAATGAAGATTCTCGGTGCAAACGTTGTTGAGGTTACCCACGGTCTTAAGACTCTCAAAGAAGCTGTTGACGCCGCATTTGATGCATACAGCAAGGAATATAAGGATTCAATTTACTGTATCGGCTCGGTACTCGGCCCTCATCCCTTCCCGATGATGGTGCGTGACTTCCAGAGCGTTGTAGGCATCGAAGCAAGAGAGCAGTTTATTGATATGACGGGTCATCTTCCTACCTCAATCGTTGCCTGTGTTGGCGGCGGCTCGAATGCGGCAGGTCTTTTTGCAGGCTTCCTCAACGACCCCGTTGACATTTACGGTATTGAGCCTCTCGGCAGAGGCCCCAAGCTCGGCGACCACGCCGCAAGCCTTAAATACGGTACAGAAGGCATTATGCACGGCTTCAACAGCATTATGCTCAAGGACGAAAACGGCGAGCCTGCACCCGTTTATTCGGGTGCAAGCGGACTTGACTATCCTTCATCCGGCCCCGAGCACGCATTCCTTCAGGAAATCGGCAGAGTCAAGTATGACGTTATTGATGACGAGGAAACCATCGATGCATTCTTCAAGCTTTCACGCCTTGAGGGTATCATCCCCGCAATCGAAAGCTCACACGCAGTTGCTTACGGTATGAAGCTTGCAAAGGCTATGGACCACGGCTCAATCCTCATCAATCTCTCGGGCAGAGGCGATAAGGATATGGACTACATTATCGAGAATTACGGTATAAGATAAATAAAAACAAACAGCAAACGGGTGATTCTTCAATGAATCATCCGTTTTTTATATATAAAATCTTTAAAATTTACAATATGTTAACCGATTTTGCGAAAATATATTATAATATATAATGGAACAAAATTGCGGAGGTCTGGAATTGCTCGGATATGTCAAGGCTTTCAAGCCCGAAATGAAAATAAAAGATTATGAGCTTTACAGAGGAGTTTACTGCTCTCTGTGCCGCGCGCTCGGACGGAACTATTCACCGATTGCTCAGCTTTTCCTCAGCTACGATTTTGCGTTTGCCGCCGTTCTCAGGCTTGCTGTTATGCAGGGATGCTTTTCATTCGCTCAAAAGAGATGTCCTTATAATCCTGCGAAAAAATGTATGATTTGTTCGGAAAAAGGTGAACTTGATTATTGTTCGCACGCGGTAATCATAACGGTCTATTATAAAGTACTTGATAATCTTCACGATAAAGGCTTTAAGTCAAAATTTATTGCGGCACTGATTTATCCGATTGTTTGGCTTATGCATAAAAAAGCGGTGCGCCTCGCCCCCGAAATTGAAAAAAATATCGGCGATTCGATGAAAAAGCAATCTGAAATCGAAAAGAGAAGCGATGTCGGTATTGATGAAGCTGCTCATCCGAGTGCGGATGCGCTGGGAAAGGTCATATCACTCGGATTTGAGGATGATATGAAAAGCAAGCTTTATTCTCTTGGCTATATGGTCGGCAGATTTGTTTATATTCTCGATGCGGCGGATGACCTTGAAGATGATGTAAAAAGCGGAAGCTTTAATCCGTTCAAGTCGGAGTTTGCGAATATAAAAGACGAAGAATGCAGGAAAGACTTTGCAAAAAAAGCAGATGAAATGCTTAACCTTACTCACAGCGGTGCGCTTGATGCACTTGATGAAATCGAGAAAAACAGATTTGAAGATATACTTGAAAATATTGTTTTTGACGGGCTTGACCACAGCAGAAAAAGGGTGCTGAGCAAGTATGACGAAAATAACGAAAAGGGGTGTAAATATGAGAAATCCGTATGAGGTTCTGGGTGTTCCGCAGGGAGCATCTCAGGAGCAGATAAATGCCGCTTACAGAGAGCTTATGCGAAAATATCAGGATGACGGCAGAAAGATGGATGAGCTCAATCAGGCTTACGACAGCATAGTTATGGGCGGTTATTCGAACGGTTCAAACTATGGCGGCTACAGCGGTTATAACTATACTCCGGATTATTCCGATATAAGGGCGAAAATCAATTCGGGCAGACTTGATGATGCCCAGACACTTCTTGAAGGCGTTCCCGAAAATGCAAGGGATGCACATTGGTTTTATCTCAAGGGAACAATTCAGCAGAAAAGGGGATGGCTTGAAGAAGCGGCGAAGAATTTTGCAACCGCAAGCAACCTTGACCCTTCAAACAACACATATAAAATGGCATATAACAAGGTCAGTAATGCACGCTCGGGCGGATACAGAACAGAAAGACGCCGCTCGGATAATGAAAAAAGCGGATGCTCGGGATGCGACCTCTGCACGGGACTTCTGTGCGCTGACTGCTGCTGCGAATGCTTCGGCGGTGACCTTATTCCCTGCTGTTAAGGAGAAAAAATGAAACAAAGCTCAAAATGTGCGCTCGGCGGTATTGTTGCCGCCTTGTCGCTTGTTATGATGATTTCGGTTGCAATTATCCCGTTTCTGACCTACGCTTTGCCTGCGGCAGCGGGTATGCTGATAGTCTTTATGGTTGTTGAAACCGACAAAAAGTGGGCATTCGGTGTTTACTGCACGGTTGCGATTCTCGGAATGCTGCTTGTACCCGATAAAGAAGTTGCGGTTATGTATCTAGCTTTCTTCGGATATTATCCGATAATCAAGGCTGCTTTTGAATCAAAGCTTAACAGCGTTATCGGTTGGATACTTAAAGTTGCAACGTTTGTTGTGACAATGGTTGTTTCGTATGCGCTGATGATGAGGTTTATGGGCGTCACGATTGACGAAACGGAGGAATTCGGCGCGTTGGCAATTCCCATTCTTCTCGGCACGGGCACACTTGCTTTTATTATGTATGACATAGCTATGACCAAGATGGTTACACTTTATTTTATGAAGTGGCAAAAACATTTTAAAAGATATTTCAAATAAGGTTGCGTTTTTTAATAATATGTTTTATAATATAACCGCTGAATTTTTCGGCGGTTATTTTCTTTTCTGTATAGTGAGGTATAATATGAAGGAATTTGTGAATATCGGTATTATCGGACTCAGCGGCAGAGGCTCGGGTATGCTCGGTGAGCTTCTTGACTGCGAAGGCGTAAGAGTTCCCGCCGTCTGCGATAAATACGAGGACAGAGCGCAGAAGGGCTTTGAGATTGTTAAAGAAAAAACAGGCACGGAGCCTCAAATTTATCTTGATTATAAAGAGCTTCTCGCAAGGGATGATATTGACGCAATTTACTGCGCAACAACCTGGATTACTCACTCAAGAATTGCAATCGATGCAATGAGAGCAGGTAAGCACGTTGCAATGGAAGTCGGCGGCGCCGCAAGCATCGAGGAATGCTGGCAGCTTGTACGCACAAGTGAAGAAACCGGAAAATTCTGTATGCTTCTTGAAAACTGCTGCTACGACAGAAACGAAATGGCTATTTTCAATATGGTCAAGCAGGGTATTTTCGGCGAAATCATTCATATGCAGGGCGGCTATCAGCACGACCTTCGTGATGAAATTTCACTCGGCAGAGAAAACAGACACGGCAGACTCTTCAACTTCCAGCACAGAAACGGCGAGCTTTATCCCACTCATCAGCTCGGCCCCATCACCAAAGTTCTCGGCATCAACAGAGGCAACCGCTTTGTTTCGCTCGTTTCGATGGCAAGCAAGTCGAGAGGTCTTAATGAGTGGATTAAGAAGAATAAGGGCGAGGATTATGACCTTGCAAACTATAACTTCAACGAGGGCGATATTGTAACAACAATGCTCAAGACTGCAAACGGCGAAACCGTTGTTCTTACTCACGACTGCTCTCTCCCCAGAAACTATTCGAGAGCCTACCGCGTTCAGGGTACAAAGGGTCTTTATATGGAAGACGGCGACTCAATCTATATTGAAGGCAGAACAAAGAACGAAGACGGAAGCTGGATGCATCCCTCTGAGGATTTCGAACCTTACCGCGACGAATACGAGCATCCTCTTTGGAAAAAATATCAGACTGAAGGCGTTCACGGCGGTCACGGCGGTATGGACTTCCTTGTTCTCAGTGCATTTGTTGAGAGTGTAAGACTTGATGCCGCTCCTCCCATTGACGTTTATGACACAGCTGTTATGATGGCTGTCACCTGCCTTTCGGAGCAGTCGATTGCTCTCGGCAGCGCACCCGTTGCCTTCCCTGACTTCACCAACGGTATGTGGATTGACAGAGAGCCTTACAGACGCGGCATTTTCTGCCTTGATGAAGTTTGCAACGATTTCTTTAACGAAGGAGAATAATTGATATGAAATATTATATAGGTGTTGACGGCGGCGGTACAAAAACCGCATTTGCGCTGTTTGACGAAAACAAAAAAATGCTTGCTTCCGTAACGGGTGCGGGCAGTAACCACGAAAATATTGAAACCGCATTCGAAGGCGCAAGCGATATTATCATCAAGGGTCTTAACGACCTTTGCGAAAAGGCAGGCATAAAGCTTGCGGATGTCAGCTTCACTCTTATGGGTCTTGCAGGCATTGACCATCAGTATCAGTACGAAATTATGTGCGACCTTCTCAGAAAAAAGGGTCTTGCAAACTTTGAGGTATTCAACGACGGCTTCATCGTTGTAAAAGCAGGTGCAAGCGGCAAGAGCGCAATCGGCTACAACTGCGGCACAGGCGTTTGCTGCAACGGCATTGACCTTGACGGCAACAGACTTCAGCTTGCGGGTCTCGGCGATTTTTCGGGCGATATCTCGGGCGGCGGCAACATCGTTATTGAGGCTTTCCGACTTGTCTATAACGAGCTTTTTCTCGGTCTTGAGAAAACTCTCATTACCGAAATGGTAAATAAAGAATTCGGTTTCACTTCAAGAGAAGAAGTTCTCGGTCTTATCGAAAAGATTGAGGGCGAGAACGGCGATGACTACATCCGCAAGATGGTTGCATTCTTTTTTGAAGCAGTCAAGCAGGGTGACAAGCCGGCAACCGAATACTGCGAAAGAATGGCAACAAGAGGCGCACAGCTTATCTCCGCACTCGCAAATCAGATGAATTTCGGTGACGGCGAGGTTGAAGTTGTTCTTTCGGGTTCAATCAACGTCAAGCTCGATAACAAGCTTTATCTTGATACGCTTCTTTCAAAAGCGGAAGCAATGAGCGGCAAGAAGCTTAAGTTTATCAAGCTTGAAGCAATGCCCGTAACAGGCTGCATCAACTGGATTATGCAGGACTACGCATAAGTATAAAGGAGTAGATTATAATGAAAGAAATTAATGTAGCGGTAATCGGCTCGGGCAGCACATATTGCCCCGAACTTGTTGACGGATTTCTTAAGGCTAAGGACAGCCTCAAGCTAAAGAAAATCTCGTTTATGGATATCGACGAAAGAAAAAGAAATATCGTCGGTGACCTCTGCGTAAGAATGCTCAAGAATGTCGGCGACGACTGTGAAGTGGTATTCACAGATGACCTCGACACTGCTCTTCAGGGTGCAGATTTCGTTGTTACACAGATTCGTGTCGGCAAGCTTCCCTGCCGTCATCTTGATGAAAGTATCCCCAAGAAATACAACCTCATCGGTCAGGAAACAACGGGTATCGGCGGCTTCTTCAAGGCACAGAGAACAATCCCCGTTATTAAGAATATCTGCGACAGAATCGAAGCTATCTGTCCCGATGCTTGGCTTATCAACTTCACCAATCCCTCGGGTATTATCACCGAGTTTATTCTTAACCACACAAACGTAAAGAACATCGGTCTTTGCAACGTTCCCATCGATATGCTTGACGATGTTAAGGAAATCACGGGCGAGGACAGCAAGATTACATATGTAGGTCTTAACCACCTCAGCTGGATTACCTCCGTCAAGAAGAACGGCGAAGAGCTTCTTCCCGGTCTTATCGAAAGCGGATTCTCACCCAAGGTTATGGCAAACATCAAGGATGATGGCTTCTCAATCGACTGTCTCAAGACAGTTCAGGGTCTGCCCTCATCGTATCTTCAGTATTACTATTGCCGTGAAGCGAAGCTTGCTCATCAGAGAGAAGACGACAAGACCCGCGCAGAAGTTTGTATGGAAATCGAAGAACAGCTTCTCGAAATGTATCAGAACGAAGAAATCGTTACAAAACCCGCACTTCTCGATAAGAGAGGCGGCCACAAGTATTCACTTGCAGCGGTTTCGCTTATAGATTCAATCGCCAACAACAAGAGAGATGTTCACGTTGTCAACATCAAGAATAACGGAACGCTTCCCTTTATGGCTGATGACGACATCGTTGAAATCGCAGCTGTTATCGGCTCCGACGGTGCAACACCCGTTCCCGTAACAGAAAAAATCAACGACCATATCGTAGGACTTATGAGAGTTGTCAAGACATATGAAAAGTATGCTGTAAAGGCTGCGATCACAGGCGACGACGATTACGCAATCAAGGGTCTGCTTGTTCATCCCCTCGTAGGCGACTACGAAAAGACCGTCAAGTGCTTCAACGAGCTTAAAGAGGCACACAAGGAATTCCTTCCTCAGTATTTCAATAAATAAGATAAACAAAAGTTGCCGGTCCTTTTGGACCGGCAACTGCTTTATATATAAAACAAAAAGACACCTTCTTTTCGGAAAGTGTCTTTTATTTATTAATTATTCGCCGCCGATTTCACCAAACATACCGAAGAGAAAAGCAAGGCCTTTTTCCCAGTATTCACCGGTGCCGAGAATATAACCGGGAATTGTGTTAAGAAGGAAATTGGCAACCGTAACAAAGAATTCGCCGATAACGGTGAAAATTGTTTTTTCGGGGCCAACTTCAATTTCCTGCTTTGAAGTAACTTCACCGACTTTTTCCCAAGTGTTACCGCCGATATATCTGTATTTTTCAAAAACAACAGAAGCCTGAGCGGTTTTGTTTGCATTGATTTCACCGGGGAGAATTTCGCCCTTGCCGTCTTCAAGGAAGAACTCTCTGCCGCCGATAAGAACGGAATAGGGAACAAGCTTTGTGTCGCCGTATTCTACGCGGTAGAGGTCTGCGGGTGCGTCGCCTGTAACTGTTACACCGATAAGTTCATTTGCATAAACCTTGCCTTCAGCAAGCTTGAATGTGCACTTATTGAGAGATGCTTCGAAACGAGCTTTGGTGTTTGTTTTGAGTTCAAGGATTGCACTTGAGGGATTGGGATCCTGAATAGCGGAGTCATATGTTTTTCTTGCGATAATGCCGTAGATTGTGTCGGGAGTAAGATTCTTGAATTCGCCGGAATGCTGCCAGGTGTTACCCTTGTCGATTGAGAACTCGATGTTCTTATCCTTATCTTCATCAGCACACTTAACGGTTATTGTTTTGTCTGTTTTGTCAACAAGAACGGGAGCTTTAACAGCTTTTGCATCGCCAGCTTTGATTGTCTTTACGGTAATGCTTCTGGGGTCGCTTGCGTACTTTGTTGAATCTGCTGCTTTTCTGATTGAAAGGATATATGCTGTTTCTGCGGTAAGTCCTTCAAATAATACAGCATCGCTCCAGTCTTTTACAAGTGACTGGTCGCTTGATTTAACAAGCTTATATTCGCAGCCGGTAACCTTAACGGCTGTGATTGTTGTTGATGTTACCTTTGATGCAACGGGAGCATTAGGAGTGGGGTGCTTGTCTTTGATTGTTTCTGTTGCTTCCGAAGAGTAAAGCGGTGTGTTATCTGCTTTGATGATGTAAGCCTTGAATGTGTACTTCTGACCGGGAGTGAGGTTCACATAAAGCCAGCTGCCGTTATTGAGGTCAACATAGCTTGCTGAAGGTTCAACAAGGATTTTTACATCATAACCGTCAACTACGGGAAGTTTAACGGAAATTGTTTTGTCTGCATCGTTCTTGGTGAGTGTGGGAGCAGCTATGGATGTGGGTTCGGTTTCGTTTGTTGCGCTTGCCGAAACTGCCATGCCTGATAACATCATAAGCGTTGCAAGGAGAAACGCAAGCATTCTCTTTGTTACAGAAGTTTTTGTCATTTTTTCTATCCTCCGTTTTATATTTTCCCCAGATTTAGGGGATGTATAATCGGATTATAACACATCATCCCGAAAAATGGAATACTTATTTTTTAATATTTTATTAATTTTCAGGAAATAATTTTCCAAAGATGAAAAAGTTTGACATTTTTTGTTCATAAGGTATACTATATTTATAAACTTTAAAGGAGTACAAATATGAACAGACCCGATGAAGCAAAGAAATTATTTGAGGGAGGCTGCAACTGCTGTCAGGCGGTTTTCTGCGCTTTTCTTGATGAAACAAATATGACCAAAGAAGATGCCTTGCGTCTTTCGGCAGGCTTTGGCGGCGGCTTCGGCAGACTGCGTGAGGTTTGCGGCGCAGTGAGCGGAATGACAATGGTGCTTTCAAACAAATTTGCATCAACCGACCCCAACAATAAAGAAGCGAAAGCCGCTCTGTATGAGCTTATTCAGAAAGCGGCGGGTGATTTCAGAGAAGAGAACGGTTCGATTATCTGCCGTGAGCTTCTCGGTCTTGCAGAAAAGAATTCATCTCCCGTACCTGAAGAAAGAACTAAAGAGTACTATAAAAAACGTCCTTGCTCGGAGCTTGTCAGATGTGCGACGGAGATTGCAGAAAAATATTTGAACCAAGATGAAAAATAATTAAAAATATTTTCATTTTCTCTTGTATTACGTTTTGGCTTATGCTACTATATATAGCGTAATTAATATTATAGGAGTGAACTTCAAATGAAACTTCCCGTGGCTGTCCAGCTCTATTCCGTCAGAGACGAAATGGAAAAGGATTTTTACGGCACAATTCAGCAGATGAAAGACCTCGGCTATGACGGCGTTGAGTTCGCAGGTCTTTTCGGAGAAGACCCTGAAAAAATAAAGGCATTCTGTGAAGAAATCGGAATTGTCCCCATTTCGGCGCACGTTCCTTACTACGATATGCTTGAAAATCCCGAAGCTGTTCTTTCGGATTATGCAAAAATCGGCTGTAAGTATGTTGTTGTTCCTTATCTCACCGAAGAATGCAGACCCGGCACCGACGGCTTTGCCGCAACGGTTGATGGAATTCGAAAAATCGGTGAAGCTGCAAAGGCTCTTGGGCTTCAGCTTCTTTACCACAATCACGATTTTGAGTTTGTTACCATTGACGGTGAATACGCTCTTGATGTTCTTTATTCAAGTGTTTCGGAAGACCTTCTTAAGACAGAAATTGACACCTGCTGGGTAAATGTTGCAGGCGTTAATCCTGCCGAATACGTTGAAAAATACAGCGGACGTTCACCCGTTGTTCATCTCAAGGATTTCAAGAAGAGCGGCGACAAGCTCGGCAAGCTCTATGACCTCATCGGCATTGACGATGAAGCAGAGCAGGAGGAAGAAGAGGATGCATTCTCCTTTATGCCCGTTGGTCACGGCGTTCAGGATATGCCAGCAATCCTTGCCGCTTGCGAAAATGCAGGTGCACAGTGGGTTGTTGTTGAGCAGGATTCACCCGCAAAGGGCGACACACCGCTCAATTCAGTAAAGCTCAGCAGAGAATACCTTAAGACTCTTAATTGGTAAATAAAAATAAAAGCGAGGTAACTACTATGTCAGAAAATATTCTTGATAAGTTCAAAGATGCTCCCGTTGACGAAAAAGTCAGAGATATGAGCAAAAAAATCAAGGTTGGTATCATTGGCACCGGCTGGATTGCAGAAGCACACGTCAAGGCATATCAGAAGTGCCCCGATGTTGAAATCGTTGCCGCTGCAGACCTTGTTCCCGGCAAGGCAGAAGCATTCTGCGAAAGATACGGCGTTGATGGCGATGTTAAGTTCTTCCCCAGCCACAAGGAGCTTATTGATGCAGGCATCTGCGATGCAGTAAGTGTTTGTACATACAATGCAACTCACGCTGAATGTACAATTTACGCTCTTGAACACAACGTAAGCGTTCTTCTTGAAAAGCCTATGTGCGTTACTCTTGAAGAAGCTGTTGCAATCTGCAAGGCAGAAAAGGCAAGCAAGGGCGTTCTTTCAATCGGCTTCCAGCCCAGATTTGATGAAAATATGAAGATGCTCAAGAAAGTTGTACAGTCAGGTGAGCTTGGCAAGATTTATTACATC